>CAXNHG010000014.1:0-8599 GCA_964202085.1 Polynucleobacter sp.
CAAATACCAAAAGCCCAAACTACCAATAATCCAATTTCTGTTAACAAGGTAATGGTCGGTGAGAACAAGGCCCAAACCCTATTGACTCGATCATTCACAGCCAGATTGTGCTCATTGGCCAATCTGAAACGATCGGACTCGCGCTCTTCTTGAGCAAAGGCCTTCACAACACGAACACCTGGAATCGTGTCAGCCAATACGCTGGTGACCTCTGACCAAATACGGTCTATTTTTTCAAAGCCATAACGTAATTTATCTCGCACCACATGAATGGCCCAACCAATAAAAGGTAAAGGTAACAATGTCACCAAAGCTAACCAAGGATCGATAGAAATCAAGATTGCAGCCGTCATCAAAATCATCAAGACATCGGTTGCAAAGTCTAGAAGATGTAATGACAAGAACAAGCAAATGCGATCAGATTCTGAGCCAATGCGAGCCATCAAATCACCCGTTCTTTTGCCACCAAAATATTCCAAAGACAATTTCATCAAATGTTGGTACGTGGTGGTTCGAAGGTCTGCACCAATCCGTTCACTCACCAAAGCCAAAATATAGGTTTTGGCCCAACCTAATACCCAAGCCAATATCGCAGCGGCAAGCAAAGCGCTCAAGTAGATCAAGGTTAAATTGACATCAATATCTTGATCATTTTGATAAGGTAATAAAATGTCGTCCATCAATGGCATAGTCAGATATGGCGGTACCAATGTTGCTGCCGTAGAAGCAAGAGTTAGAGCAAAACCTGCCAACAACTGCAATTTGTAGGGTTTGGCAAAGCGCCAAAGCCTTAACAAAGTCCACGTTGATGGCGGAGTTAAATTCTCTGAGCTACAGGCTGGACACTCGTCTTGGTCAGGCGGCAGTGGCACCCAACAAGTTGAACATAGCGGCTGCGTAGCTTCAGCCAGCTCAGCGTTAAATCTTCCTAAGCACTTGGCTAACTCAACCTGAAAATGTTGAACCAAGCGATTGGCCACAGGATTTTGTGCCAAAGTGAATCGCCAGTTAACCAACCTCCCAGCTTTACCAATTAATTCTAAATTTGCCACTCCGGCATGATCATGCAACTGTAATTTCAGATCTTCAGAAAAAGACCATCTCGACCATGATGAGGAATCTTCTTGGCTTGCAATCAATCCTTGATTGGTCAAGCAAACCAAGCCTTTTGCAAAATGCAGTTGTTCATTGAGATCTAACTCTAAAACAGCGATCACTGATTCATTGGCATTCAAAGTCTGGGCAACGGAGTGGCGCAACTCATTTGGCAAACGCTCAAAAGAGTCTGAGTAGCCATGCACAGTGTTGGAGGTATTGATAGCGGTAGAGATCAAGGGTGTCTTTATATCTTTATTTGTCGTCAATTATCGCAAATTTGACAATCAAAATATTTACCTTTTTCTGTCAACCAAAGATTCCCTAAATCGTTAAACGACAAAGTACAATTAGGTATTTTTGGCACTTTAGCCCTACATGACTAGAAAAACTATAGAAATCATAGATATAAAGGTTCTCAAAGGACCCAGCATGTGGACTTATCGCCCGGTTCTAGAAGCTTGGGTCGATATACATGATCTTGAGGATTACCCCTCAAACACCCTCCCAGGCTTTACTGATAGGCTGGTGGCTTGGCTTCCCAGTTTGATTGAACATCGCTGCTCTTACGAAGAGCGTGGCGGCTTTATCAAAAGGCTTGAAGAAGGCACGTGGCCAGCCCACATCCTTGAACATGTCACTCTCGAGTTGCAGAATCTAGCCGGCATGCCAGGAGGCTTTGGCAAAGCTCGTGGGACCAATAAGCGCGGTGTTTATAAAGTGGTGGTGCGTGCTTGGCATGAAAAGATCACTGAAAAAGCGCTTTATCACGCACGTGATTTGGTGATGGCTGCCATTGAAGATCGTCTATTTGACGTGCCAGCAGCCATCAAAGAAATTGAAGATATGGTGGACAGTCTTTATTTGGGTCCCAGCACCGCATGCATTGTTGATGCAGCCAGAGAAAAGAAGATTCCTGCAACCAGATTGTCTGAAGGCAATTTGGTGCAATTGGGTTATGGCAATAAGCAACGCAGAATTTGGACAGCAGAAACAGATTTAACCAGCGCAATTGCCGAAGGCATTTCAAAGGACAAAGACTTAACCAAATCTCTCTTGGCCGCTTGTGGTGTTCAAGTTCCTGAAGGTCGCATGGTTGATAGCGCTGAAGATGCCTGGGCGGCCGCTCAAGACATTGACGGCTCTGTGGTGGTCAAACCTTATGACGGTAATCATGCGAGAGGTGTGTTTACCAACCTATCAGATCAAGCACAGATCAAGAAAGCTTATGACGACGCCTTAAAAGAAGGTAATGGTGTGATCGTGGAGCGCTACATTCCAGGGAACGAACATCGCTTGTTGGTGGTTGGCAAAAAAGTGGTTGCAGCTGCTAAAGGTGAGTCTGCTTGGGCTAAAGGCGATAGTAAAAGAAGTATTCGCGAGCTGATTGAGCAAGAGATCAATACCGACCCTCGCCGCGGAGATGCCGAGATACTGCCTTTGAGCCCTGTTGTATTCGATACAAAATTAGAGCTTGAGCTTGCTCGTCAAAACTTCACCTTGGATTCAATACCTAAATCTGGCCATGATGTTTTAGTGCAAGCTTCTGGCAACATGGCTTTTGAAGTGACACACTTGGTTCACCCATCAGTGGCTGAACAAGCTGCTTTAGCCGCTCGAGTAATTGGCCTAGATATTGCAGGTGTTGATATCGTGGCTGAAGATATTTCTAAACCTCTTGAAGATCAAGGTGGCGCCATCGTTGAAGTTAATGCGGGCCCAGGTTTGATCATGCACCTAAAACCTGGTGTTGGTGAACCCCAACCAGTCGGTGCCGCAATCGTTGATCACCTCTTCCCCAATAATGCTGATGGACGAATTCCAATTGTTGGCATCACAGGCTCTCGCGGCAAGACCATGGTGGCACAACTCACAACCCATCTGATGCAATTAACCGGTATGAAGGTGGGCTTGGCTTGCAGCAAGGGAGCCTTCTTTAATCACCACCTACAAACTCAGGGTAATTGTGCCAACTGGATCAGTGCAAATCGAATCTTGCTTAATCGCCAAGTTGAAGCGGCCGTGTTTGAAAACGATAGTCGTACAATTTTGAACGAAGGTTTGGCATACGATCGTTGCTCTGTTGGTGTGGTCACTAATTTGGATCCGTTAGACACAGTACCAGAGTGCTCAATCACTGAACCCGAGCAAATTTATAACGTTCTAAGAACTCAAGTAGACGTTGTATTGCCTAACGGGTGCTCTGTTCTTAATGCAGATGATGAAGCAGTTGTAAAAATGGCTGAGCTATCAGATGGTGAAGTGATTTTCTTCAGTAAATATGGCCCCAATGAACACACCAAAAAGCATTTACAAAAAGGTGGTCGAGCCTTATTCACTGAAAACAACATGATCATCCTAGCCACAGGCAGTGATCACCATCCCCTCATCAGTACCGCCAACATCCCCCTCTTGCAAGCCAGCAGTAAAACTAATACTTTAGAAAGTATTCTGGCTGCTGTAGCTGCAGCGTGGTCTTTGAATACACCCAAAGACATCATCGCTGCGGGTCTTCAAACTTACCAATAGCCGATCAATGGAATTAATTCGCATACGCGCTCTCAGAGGCCCTAATTTTTGGGGCAAACACACTGCTCTAGAAGTATTGGTTAAGTGCGAAGAAAACGAAAAAATTATCACCAACATTTCCGGCTTTGAAACTCGCTTGCGTGAACGCTTTCCACAGCTTGGCCCGTTACGCCCTCATACACAAAATGAAACTGTTTCTTTGGCCCACGCCTTAGAGGTCTGCTCAAGAGACTTACAAGCCCAAGCGGGATGCCCCATCACATTTAGCAGAACCATGCCAACACCAGATGATGGCGTGTACATTGTGGTGGTTGAATACACCGAAGAAAAAGTGGGTCGCTTAGCACTTGATTTAGCCATACAACTCTGTCGCTCAGCGCTGATTGATAACGGCTCACATCTTGATGAGTACTTAAAGCAATTAAGGGATCTGGACGAGGACATCCGCCTAGGGCCAAGCACTGGATCAATTGTTGAAGCAGCCATTGCGCGCGGAATACCTTACCGCCGTCTAACTGAAGGTAGTATGGTTCAACTGGGCTGGGGCAGTAAACAACGCCGTATACAAGCTGCAGAAACAAGCTCTACCAGCGCGGTTGCAGAATCAATTGCCCAAGATAAACAATTAACCAAAGATTTACTCCATGCTGCTGGTGTACCCGTGCCTATGGGCAAAATTGTGACCACCTCAGAAGAAGCATGGCAAGCCTATTTAGAAATCAAAGTTCCTGTGGCGGTTAAGCCGCGTGATGGTAACCAAGGTAAAGGTGTTGCAGTCAACATAGATAACCGCGAACAAATCGATATTGCCTTTAAGGCAGCCTCTGCGATTTCTTCTGAAGTGATTGTTGAGCGTTACATGCCAGGACATGACCATCGTCTCTTAATCATTGGTGGTCAGTTGGTGGCAGCAGCTCGCCGCGAACCCCCCTACGTGATCGGTAACAACAAAAATACTATTCGTGAATTGGTTGAAGAAGTGAACAAGGATCCCCTTAGAGGAGATGGACACGCCACTTCTCTGAGTAAGATTCGTATTGATGAAATCGCTATTGCTACTCTTAAAAAACAGCAACTCACCCCAGACTCAATTCCTCCTAAAGGCCTGCGCGTCACCTTGCGCAATAATGCAAATTTAAGTACCGGTGGCACAGCGACGGATGTCACGGATGATGTACACCCAGACCTTGCTGCCTCAGCTGTTGCAGCGGCACAAATGGTTGGCTTGGATATTTGCGGAGTCGATGTGGTTTGTGACAATGTATATCGCCCACTAGAAGATCAAGGTGGCGGCATTGTTGAAGTCAATGCTGCACCTGGCTTGCGAATGCACTTACACCCATCCTATGGCAAAGGTCGCCCAGTGGGTAAAGCCATTATTTCAACAATTTTTGGTAAAGAAGATGATGGACGAATTCCGGTTGTGGCTGTCACAGGCACCAATGGTAAAACTACCACCGTCAAGCTAATGAGTCATTTATTTGAGCGCCAAGGTTTGCGCGTCGGTCATACCGGTACAGATGGTGTTTATGTGAATGGCAAAAGAATCGACACAGGCGACTGTAGCGGCCCTAAGAGCGCGCGCAATGTGTTGATGCACCCTGATGTTGATGCCGCTGTTTTAGAGACCGCACGAGGCGGTATTTTGCGTGAAGGCTTAGGTTTTGATCGTTGCCATGTTGCGATTGTGACCAATTTAGGTGAGGGTGACCACCTTGGTATGAACTACATCAACACCGCATCAGAATTGGCTGCGGTGAAGCGCGTGGTTGTTCAAAATGTGGCGAGTAATGGCATGGCCGTACTTAATGCGGCTGATCCAATGGTCGTAAAAATGGCAAAGTCATGTCCTGGGCAGGTAACTTTCTTCGCCAGAGACATTCAGCACCCAGTGATGGCAAAGCACCGTGCTCAAGGTCAGCGCGTGGTTTTTGTTGAAAACAACAAAATTATTGCCAGCGAAGGTAAAAAAGAATTCCACATCGATTTAAACCAAGTGCCTGTCACTGTCAACGGTAGCATCGGCTTTCAAGTAGAAAACGTTCTAGGGGCTGTTGGGGCAGCTTGGGCTTTGAACATTCCCTGGGATACCATCGCCGAAGCATTAGCCTCCTTTGCAAGTGACTCTCAGACAGTTCCAGGGCGTTTTAATTTATTCAAACACCTGGGGGCTACTGTGATTGCTGATTACGGTCACAATCCAGACGCGATCAAAGCCCTATCAGAAACCATCATCAACATGCCTGCCAAAAAACGTATGGTTGTGATCAGTGGTGCTGGCGATCGTCGCGATGAAGACTTGCGACGCCAAACAGAAATCCTTGGGCAGTACTTTGACCATGTCATCCTCTACGAGGATCAATGTCAACGCGGACGCCCTGATGGGGAAGTGATTGGGCTCATGAGAGAAGGCTTGATGGCCTCTAAGCAAGTCAAGAAAATACAAGAATTCCATGGCGAGTTTTTAGCCATTGACCAAGCTTTGTCTCAACTCGAAGCAGGCGATGTTTGCCTTATTTTGGTCGACCAGGTTGAAGAGTCTTTGGCTCACATCGCCAAAAACGTTCGCTGATCACCAAAGTTTATTTACTAATTATTTTGCCAACTTCGACTGCTGTTTTTGCAGCAGCTTGAGCACTTCAGCGGCCGCAACAAATCCAAAGGTGGCCGTCACAGTCACAGTAGAGCCATACCCCGCACAAGACAAGCCGCCACTGGCCACTCCCTGCCTAGGCTCATCAGAGTAAATTGCCGTAATACCCAACTTCTTCTTAAGATCACTGCTAAAGCCATATTCTTTGCGTAATGCATATCTGATCTTTGATAAGACTGGATCTTGAGTTGTTTTAGTCAAGTCAGCCGCTTTAATGCGACTTGGATCTAACTTACCACCAGCACCGCCACAAATGATCAAAGCAATCGTTGATGATTTTTGATTGCTTTGTTGCGTACTTCTAGCTCTACCAATTTCATCCCTAGCTTCACAATAAGCCGCCAATGCAATTTTCATCTTCACATCGTCCGTGGCATCAAGCACCACAAAGTATGGGTTTTCTGCGTTCTTGTGCAAATGCGTATCCAGGTTATCCGGAGTTAAAAATTCATCAATGACATTAAGCTTAATCAGTGGATTGATTTGCCTAGCTCGCTCGGCCATGGCTTCTGATTTTGACTTACCAAAATTATCCTCAATGGCATGCAGCTGACGATTCACATTACTTATTGCAATATGATCAAAGTCCATCAATGTCAGCTCACCAATGCCGCTTCTGGCCAGCGCTTCTACTGCCCAAGAGCCAACACCGCCCAATCCAGCAACCAGCACGTGAGCCTTTTCAAAGACTTGCAGACCAGCCTCGCCATACAAACGAGCAACTCCTGCAAAGCGTCTATTTTGATTTGTATTTGTATCTGCATCCATAAGCAAGACTATATAAGAAAAAACCCGCCTCGAGAGGCGGGTTTCAATGTGAGTCCCGAAGGACATCACCGATGTTTCATCAATTAAGTATCAACTAATTACTTCATCAAAGTTGGGTAACGTACGTGGTCAATCAACTCTTGAACTTCTTTATTTGGAGCTGGGGTTACCAAACTAACCAAAATAACCAAAGCAAAACCGAGCGGCACACCGAACACACCTGCTGAAATTGGTGCAATACCGTACCAAAGTTCAATTGGTGATGTTACGCCGAATACACCGCGCATCCATGGCTGAGTAGTAACCATATAGTAAATAGTTATACCTAGACCACCGATCATACCTGCAACTGCGCCCCACTTGGAAGCACGCTTCCAGAAAATACCACATACTAAAACTGGGAAGAAAGCAGCAGCAGCGAATGAGAATGCAGCGCCAACCAAGAACAAGATGTCAGCTGGTTTCTGTGCAGCCACATAAGCAGCAGCAAGAGCAACGACCAACAACAATGTCTTAGAAATTGCCACACGACGACCTGTTGAAGCATTTGGATCGATCATCTTGTAGTACAAGTCATGAGACAAAGCGTTAGCAATCGTCAACAACAAGCCGTCAGCTGTAGACAACGCAGCAGCCAAACCACCCGCCGCAACCATGCCTGAAATAACGTATGGCAAGCCACCGATTTCTGGAGTTGCCAACACAATGATGTCGCCACCGATTCTCATCTCACCCAATTGGAAGATACCGTCTTTGTTGACGTCAGCTATTGACAACAAAGTTGGATCAACCGCTGCCCAGCTTCCGATCCATGCTGGTAGCTTATCGAATGGAGTGCCAACGAGAACGTTGAACACTTCATACTTAACAAGCACTGCTAGCGCAGGAGCCGTGAAGTACAACAAGAAGATGAAGAACAATGACCATGACACAGATTCACGAGCTTGCTTCACAGATGGTGTTGTGTAGAAGCGCATCAAAATGTGTGGCAATGCAGCTGTACCAACCATCAAACAGAAAATCAAAGCCAAGAAGTTACGACGTGATGTGTCGTAAGCAGTTTTTGCCTTTTCATCACCATTTGGATCGCCAGCAAACTGCTGAGCATGACGTGGCATACCTGCCAAAGGCTTAGCTCTTCCATCGTTTGCAGCTCTTGCTTTAGTCCATGCGTCTTTAGCAGCAGCCTCGTCCTTAGGAACAGCAGCCAATGCTTTTTCAGCAGCAGCCAAATCAGCAGCAGGAGCATTAGCAGCTTTAAGATCAGCTACTTTCTTCTCTGCAGCAGCTTTATCAGCAGCTAGAGCTGTTGGGATATCTTTTAGTTTTTCACCAAAAGCGTCTGCACGCTCTTTGAACACGGCAATAACTTCTAGCTCTTTTGGATCTTTCAACAATTCCGCTTCACGAGCTGTCACTTTTTCAAGCTGGTAACCGTAAACGATTTGTGGGATTGGGAAACCAGTTTGTTTCACTGATAACCAAACCACGGGGATCAAATAAGCGATGATCAGGATGATGTACTGAGCCACTTGAGTCCAAGTAACAGCTTTC
>CAXNHG010000015.1:0-8434 GCA_964202085.1 Polynucleobacter sp.
GCCATCATTTCCATGGCGCTTAATTGCTCACCGGCTTTCATAAGACCAATTTCAGCTGTCAAAGATGTTCCAGCACGGCCGGCAAATAAAAGCGCCGTGACCACCGGGCCCAATTCACGAACCAAGGACAAGGCCACCAATAAACCAAGTGCCTGCTCAGAGCCATAACGATTCAAGGTGTAATAGCCTTGCAAACCCAAAACAAAACCAACAAACAATCCTGAGACGGCAATGATCACAAAAGAGTAATTACCAAGAAAGTGAACTTGATCGGTGACCAAGCGCGGACGCTTGAGTAAGAATGCTGAGCGTCGCATGATGGTGACAAACATCCTTGAGGCATAACCCAGCCCCACAAGATGCTCTCGCACGAAGGCGCCCAAATTACCTAATACATTTAAAACGCCGTTCATGCCTTAGCTCCAAAATCTTCAGCCAATGTTTTGCCTGGGTAATGGAATGGCACCGGACCATCAGGATCAGCAGAAACAAATTGCTTCACAAATGGGTCTGTAGATAGCCTTAAATCGTGAGGAGTGCCTGCAGCAGCAATGGTTCCGTTCGCAATGAAATAAACATAATCTGCAATTTCAAAAGTTTCTGGAATGTCATGCGTGACCAAAATACTGGTGGCGCCCAAAGCTTGATTCATATTTTTAATCAAGCGCGCAGTAATGCCCAAAGAAATTGGATCCAAACCAGCGAATGGCTCGTCATACATGATCAAAGGGGGGTCGAGTGCAATGGCTCTAGCAAGAGCCACGCGTCTGGCCATACCACCTGAAATTTGCGATGGCATTAAATCACGCGCGCCACGCAAACCAACCGCATTGAGTTTCATCAAAACCAAATCGCGCAAAGTTGATTCGCTTACTTTGGTATGTTCGCGCAGTGGAAAAGCCACATTTTCAAATACGCTCATGTCTGTGAATAAAGCGCCGAACTGGAACAGCATACCCATGCGACGGCGTGCGGCCATCAATTGTTCGGTATTCATCAGGCCAACATTCTGGCCTTCAAACAGCACCTCACCTTGCTGTGCCGTGACCTGTCCACCAATCAAGCGCAAAACCGTGGTTTTGCCACAACCCGAACCACCCATCACTGCAATCACTTTGCCGCGTGGGAACTCCATGTTGAGGCCCGACAGGATGGTTCTTTCCCCGGGCGCATACGAGAAGTCGACGCCCTTTAGTGAAACAATTGATCCAGTGGAATTTGTCATTTACAGACTGCCACCATGTTTTTTATTGAGATCATGATGGCAGTGTATCAATAGCTGATGAAATTTAATTAATTAACGCGGCAAAACGCTGCTACCCATCAAAAACTCATCGACTGCTCGAGCACATTGCCGACCTTCACGGATGGCCCATACCACCAAAGATTGGCCACGACGCATATCGCCCGCAGCAAAAATCTTAGGCACGTTGGTGTAATAAGCTTTTTCACCCTCGGTGCTGGCTTTAGCATTACCGCGAGGATCTTTTTCAACGCCAAAAGCATCCAACACTTGCTGAGCTGGTGAGACAAAGCCCATGGCCAAAAACACCAAATCTGCTTTCATTTCAAATTCGCTGCCAGTAATTTCTTGCATCTTGCCGTCTTTCCATTCGAGACGCACACCAATCAGTTTTTCAACCTTACCGTTTTTGCCCTCAAAACGCTTGGTAGCCACTGACCAATCACGATCACAGCCTTCATCGTGTGATGAAGATGTGCGCAACTTGGTTGGCCAATAAGGCCAAACCAATGGCTTGTTTTCTTGCTCAGGTGGCTGAGGCAATAATTCAAATTGAGAGATTGATGCTGCACCATGACGATTGGATGTGCCCACACAATCTGAACCAGTGTCACCACCACCAATCACGATCACATGCTTACCATCTGCAAGGATTTCGTTTTTGTTATCACCAGCAACTTCTTTATTCTGAGGAATCAAGAATTCCAACGCGTAGTGAATGCCCGACAACTCGCGACCCGGAACAGGTAAATCACGTGGTTGCTCTGCACCACCTGTGATCACTACAGCATCAAAGTCTTTTTGTAATTGCTCTGGAGAAACCACTTTCTTTGAATAATTCTTAACTTCTTTACCTAAGGTATCTTTACCAACAAAAGTACCTGTTTCAAATTTCACGCCTTCGGCTTTCATCTGCTCGACACGACGATCAATCAAAATCTTTTCCATCTTGAAGTCAGGGATGCCATAGCGCAACAAACCGCCAACACGATCGTTCTTTTCGTACAGTGTGACGTCGTGACCAACGCGTGCCAATTGCTGTGCAGCTGCCATGCCTGCAGGGCCTGATCCAACGATGGCTACTTTTTTACCCGTTTTTTGTTTGGCGATCTGTGGCTTGACCCAATCATTGGCCCATGCTTTATCAATGATGGCGTGCTCAATTGATTTGATGCCTACAGGCACCTCATTAATACCCAGCGTACAAGCAGCTTCACAAGGTGCTGGGCAGATACGGCCAGTGAACTCAGGAAAGTTATTGGTGGAATGTAAGACATCCATCGCATTTTTCCAGTCTTGCTGATACACCAAATCATTAAAATCAGGAATGATGTTATTGACTGGGCAACCGCTATTACAAAACGGAATACCGCAATCCATGCAGCGCGCACCCTGAGTTTTTGCCTCATCATCAGACAAAGTCATTACAAACTCTTTGTAATGCTTCACGCGTTTTTGTGGTTCCTCATAATGCTCGTTGAGGCGCTCAAACTCCATAAACCCAGTGACCTTACCCATCTTTATTCCTTTATCTCTTGATTCATCACTTAAACAGAAGCCGCTTGTTTGTTGCCTTGAGATTTCTCCCAAAGCTCACCCAAAGCGCGCTTGTATTCAGTTGGGAATACTTTGACAAAGCGTGCGCGTGACTTTTCCCAGTCAGCCAAAATTGCTTTTGCACGCTCTGAACCTGTGTGTTTGAAGTGACGTTCAATCAAATTCTTCAAAATGACTTCGTCCGTTAAGCGCTCGCCACCTTCTTTCACATTTACCGGTGCATGCCATTCTGGCTTAGGCATTTTTACTTCTTGATCTGCTGAACTGAGAACTGGCTCCAGTGTTGCCATGCTGGTATTGCAGCGTTTAGTAAATAAACCATCTTCATCGTAAACATAAGCAATGCCGCCACTCATACCTGCAGCAAAGTTACGACCGGTTAAACCCAGAGCCACAACAGTGCCGCCGGTCATGTATTCACAACCGTGATCTCCTGTGCCCTCAACCACTGCAATCGCGCCCGAGTTACGAACTGCAAAACGCTCACCAGCAACACCGTTGAAGAACGCTTCACCAGCAATTGCTCCGTAAAGCACAGTGTTGCCCACAATGATGTTTTGCCATGTATCGCCACGGAATTCGTGCGGCGCACGAACAATCACTCGACCACCTGACAAACCTTTGCCCACGTAGTCATTGCCGTCCCCCACCAAATCCATGGTCACGCCATGGGCCAAGAAGGCTGCAAAACTTTGACCAGCGGTGCCGTTCAATTGAATGTGAATCGTGTCATCAGGCAAACCTTCATGGCCATAACGCTTAGCCACTTCACCAGACAACATAGCGCCAGCTGTGCGGTTCACGTTCTTAATTGGTTGAATGAATGAAACTCGCTCACCTTTCTCCAAGGCAGCTTTTGATTTTTCAATTAAGGCATGATCCAAGGCTGTTGATAAACCATGGTCTTGAGTTTCAACTTGAAACTTAGGCACGCTTGCTGGAACATTGGGCGCTTGGAAAATCTTTGAAAAATCTAAACCACGGGCTTTCCAGTGCTCAATACTCTTCTTGGTATCCAAAAGTTCGGTGTGACCAATTAAATCGTCAAATTTACGAATACCTAGCTGCGCCATGATTTCACGAGCTTCTTCAGCAATGAAGAAGAAGAAATTCACAACGTGTTCTGGCTTGCCTGAAAACTTCTTACGTAATTCAGGGTCTTGGGTTGCGACGCCAACTGGGCAAGTATTCAAATGACACTTGCGCATCATGATGCAACCCTCAACCACCAGTGGTGCCGTAGCAAAACCAAATTCATCAGCGCCCAATAGAGCGCCGATCACCACGTCACGACCCGTCTTCATTTGTCCGTCCGCTTGCACACGAATGCGGCCGCGCAAACCATTCAACACCAAGGTTTGCTGCGTTTCAGCAAGACCCAATTCCCATGGGCTGCCAGCATGCTTGATGGATGACAATGGTGATGCGCCTGTACCACCGTCATGCCCAGCGATCACAACGTGATCGGCTTTTGCCTTAGCAACACCTGCGGCAACTGTACCAACACCCACCTCAGAAACTAACTTGACTGAGATGTCAGCTTTGCTGTTAACGTTTTTCAAATCATGAATCAATTGAGCCAAATCTTCAATTGAGTAAATATCATGATGCGGGGGCGGAGAAATCAAACCAACACCCGGCACTGAATAACGTAATTTACCGATGTAATCTGATACCTTACTGCCAGGAAGCTGTCCGCCCTCACCAGGCTTAGCGCCTTGAGCCATCTTGATCTGAATTTGATCGGCAGAAGTTAAATACTCAGCTGTCACACCAAAACGTCCTGAAGCAACTTGCTTGATCTTAGAGCGCAATGAGTCGCCATCGCTCAATGGAATATTCGCTTCAACCACGTCATCGCCAAGAATGCTGGCCAAAGTTTCGCCATTCTTGATGACAATACCTTTGAGTTCATTGCGATAACGTTTGTTGTCTTCGCCACCTTCACCAGTATTTGATTTACCACCAATGCGGTTCATGGCGATGGCCAAGGTTGCATGAGCTTCTGTAGAAATAGAGCCCAATGACATCGCACCCGTTGCAAAGCGTTTCACGATTTCTTTTGCTGACTCAACTTCATTCAAAGAAATCGCCTTGTTGGGATCAATTTTGAACTCGAACAAGCCGCGCAAAGTCATATGACGCTTAGTTTGATCATTGATGATGTTGGCGTACTCTTTATACGTTTGGTAGCCGCCTTTTTCTGGGCCTTGACGTGTTGAGTGCTGTAGCTTAGCGATTGAGTCTGGTGTCCACATGTGGTCTTCACCACGAATGCGGAAGGCGTACTCGCCACCAGCATCCAACATATTGGTCAGCGTTGGATCGTTACCAAATGCCAAGCTGTGCATTTTCAATGCTTCTTCAGCAACTTCAAAAATACCAATGCCACCCACATTCGATGCAGTGCCTTTAAAGTATTTATCGATCAACTCTTTGTTCAAACCGATGGCCTCAAAAATTTGTGAGCCGGTATAAGACATATAAGTTGAGATGCCCATCTTCGACATCACTTTTTGTAAGCCTTTACCGACTGCTTTTGTGAAGTTCTTAACAACTTTCTCGGCCGACAAATCACCCTTCAAACCTTTGGCCATATCGACCAAAGTTTCCATCGCCAAGTACGGATGAACTGCTTCAGCTCCGTAACCAGCTAATAATGCAAAGTGATGGGTCTCTCTCGCGCTTCCTGTTTCAACCACCAAACCAGTGCTTGTGCGCAAACCTTTATCAACCAAATGTTGATGGATGGCTGATGTGGCCAATAACGCAGGAATAGCCACGTGATCAGCAGCTACCTGACGATCACTGATAATCAAAATGTTGTAACCGGAGTGAACTGCATCCACCGCTTCAGCACAGAGTGATGCAAGGCGCGCCTCTACACCGTCTTTCCCCCACGCTGATGGATAGCAAATATCTAATTCGTATGAGCGGAACTTACCGCCTGTGTAGTGCTCAATATGACGGACTTTTGCGATGTCATTAAAATCTAAAATTGGCTGTGACACCTCTAAACGCATTGGTGGATTAATGTTGTTCGTATCCAACAAATTAGGCTTGGGCCCCACGAATGAAACCAATGACATCACCATGTTTTCACGGATAGGATCGATTGGTGGATTTGTTACTTGAGCAAACAACTGCTTAAAGTAGTTGTACAAAGGCTTGTTCTTATTTGATAGAACTGCCAATGGACTGTCGTTACCCATTGAACCAATTGCCTCTTCACCTGATAAAGCCATTGGCGCCATCAAAAACTTCAAATCTTCTTGCGTGTAACCGAAGGCTTGTTGGCGATCTAACAAGTTAGCTGCTGGACGAATTTTTTCTGCATCATCTTTAAGATCAGCAACGCTCGCGTCAATTTCATCAAGCTTGATACGAACTGCTTCAATCCAACTCTTGTATGGCTTTGCTTTTGCTAGAGCATCTTTTAACTCTACATCATCGATGATGCGACCTTGTTCCATATCGATTAAGAACATCTTGCCTGGCTGCAAACGCCATTTTTTGATGATTTTATTTTCTGGAAAAGTTAATACGCCTGCCTCAGAAGCCATAATGACCAAATCATCATCTGTCACGTAATAACGTGCTGGACGCAGACCGTTACGATCCAAGGTTGCGCCAATTTGACGACCATCCGTGAAAGCAATCGCTGCAGGACCATCCCATGGTTCCATCATCGCTGCATGGTATTCATAGAAGGCACGACGGTTATCATCCATCAATGTGTGCTGCTCCCAAGCCTCAGGAATCATCATCATCATGGCGTGTGCCATCGGATATCCAGCCATCACTAACAACTCTAAACAGTTATCAAAGCTGGCTGTGTCTGATTGACCTGGATAAATCAATGGCCATAATTTTTGTAAATCATCACCAAGCACTGGTGAACTGATGGCGCCTGTTCGTGCGTTGATCCAGTTAACGTTGCCCTTGACGGTGTTGATTTCTCCATTATGAGCAATCATTCGGTATGGGTGAGCCAATTCCCATGCTGGGAATGTATTTGTTGAGAAGCGCTGATGCACCAAGGCTAACGCTGACACCACTCTTGAATCTTTTAAATCTTCGTAATATGCGCCAACTTGATTTGCCAAAAGAAGGCCTTTGTAGACCACTGTTCTGGCTGACATAGAAGTCACAAAATATTCTTTGCCGTGCTGAAGTTGTAATGCTTGAATCGCGTGACTACCTGTTTTTCTGATGACATACAGCTTGCGCTCTAGCGCATCCGTTGTCATGATGTCGCGGCCGCGGCCAATAAAAATTTGACGAATCACTGGTTCTGTTTTTCTTACAGTTGGTGACATTGGCATACTTGCATCCACTGGCACATCTCTCCAGCCGAGCACCGCTTGACCCTCGATACGAACCGTTCTTTCTAATTCTTGTTCACAGGCTAAACGTGATGCACTTTCCTTGGGTAGGAAAACCATACCAACGCCATACTCGCCCGCCGGCGGCAAATTGACCCCTTGCTTGGCCATTTCTTCACGGTAGAACTGTTCTGGTATTTGAATCAAGATACCTGCGCCGTCACCCATCAATGGATCTGCGCCCACCGCACCACGATGATCAATGTTCTCAAGAATCTTTAAACCTTGAGAAACGATGTCATGGCTTTTATGGCCTTTAATGTGGGCAACGAAACCAACGCCACAAGCGTCGTGTTCATTGACGGGGTCATAAAGACCTTGCGCTTCAGGGCGCAATGAAGGAGTAGTAGTCACAGATTTTCCTTGATAAAAAAATGGGCGTCTTTGTTTAAGACTTCCCCCGTTAACACGGGGTTTTTGATAACTATAGGGGATTACCCGTGGGCAAGCAATAAAAATAATTAGTGTCTGTCACTAATAATTTATCTTCTTAGAGCCTCAATATCTAAATTAGGGACAGAGTCACTTAAAATAAGGGCATTCATGCACCAAATCATAGCAAAGTCCTTATATTTAGGTCTTTTTTGGTCTGCCCGCCGATCTAGGCTGCAATGGCCTGGAGGTTTTTTGAGTTAATTGCTTTAGAAACATATCGCTTGCCAGTGGCCAGCCATAGCTTAAGTGTTTGCTTACTTTTTCAATGTCATTACTACTTAATGGTTCTAAAGCTATTTTTTGCCAAGCCATTTGGCGCTCAAAAGGGGTGTTGGCGATCGCCCAATAGGAAGGGTGGTCGACAATCCAAGGGTTTGTTTCAGAACCTGCGTGATGGCGGTAACTGGACCAACCCCATTCTTCTAGTTGCTGAACCAATCCAATTCTCAGTGGATTTTGTTCGATGTACTTTTGAACCAGTAAAAAATAAGTATCGGGTTCAATCAAACATGATTTGAATCTACCCTCCCACACAGTGCCACTCGAACCGTGTGTTTTATTAAATAATTGTGCGTAACGACGCCCAATGGATTGCATGACCTTAGAAGCGCTCAAAATTGTTTTTGGGGTGGCCAAAATATGCGCATGATTGGGCATCAATGCATAGGCATGAATGGCCAGCTCATATTCTTGCGCCGCCTCTTTGAGCCACTCAAGATAAGATTTTTTTTCTTCATTTGTAATAAAAATATCTTGAGAGTTGTGCCCTCTGACCATCATGTGAAGCGGGTAGCCGGGAAGAACAACTCTTTGA
>CAXNHG010000016.1:0-8415 GCA_964202085.1 Polynucleobacter sp.
GCATTGCTTAAGTTAATAGGTGAGCAGGGGCTCACTAATTTAAGACTGATGCGCCACGATGCAGTGGAGGTTGTTGAAAACATGATCCCAGAATCTTTTTTAGACGGCGTGCATGTTTACTTTCCGGATCCTTGGCATAAAAAACGCCACAACAAACGACGTTTGATCCAACCAGAGTTTGTATCACTATTAAGTAGCAGAATTAAACCAGGTGGTTATTGGCACTTGGCTACCGATTGGCAAGAGTATGCCGAGCAAATGATGGAAGTTTTATCTGCAGAACCTACTTTGGTAAACACGGGTAGCTTGCCAGGCGGCTACGCAGAGCGTCCGATTTATCGCCCAGTAACCAAGTTTGAGAACCGAGGCATACGTCTTGGGCAT
The DNA here is from genome assembly GCA_964202085.1 of Polynucleobacter sp. Lineage (GTDB taxonomy): Bacteria > Pseudomonadota > Gammaproteobacteria > Burkholderiales > Burkholderiaceae > Polynucleobacter. The sequence goes on from CAXNHG010000016.1 coordinate 385, forward strand.
GGGGTGTGGGATTTGGTGTTTAAGAAGGTTTAATTTACCTTATTTAAGTAAATTTGTTTCTATTTATATACAAAACATTAAATTTGTATATAATTAGAAACATTATGGAAGTAAATTACAAGGAATTTCTTCAACAACAATTTTTGGCAAGCTTGGGCCAAAAAATTCTATTGCAACGAAAAAAGCTAAAGGTGGCTGCTGAATCAGTTGCTCTGGCCGCGGCAATTTCAAGGATCACCCTTCATCGCATCGAAAAAGGTGAGCCTGGTGTCGGTATGGGTGCTTATATGAGCGTCATCATTGCTCTGGGGTTAAGTTTGAGTATTCAAGAGGGAGCTCCCAAGCTGATTGATGCTAAAGAAGACAATCTTCTCAGTGCAATTGCCATCAAGGATTACCCGCAATTAAAGTTGATCAGCTGGCAATTAAGAGACGATGCAGTCTTGAATGCCATGGAGGCTAAAAATATGTATGAGAGAAATCAAAAATACATTCTTTTCAATGAAATGACCGAGCAAGAGAAAAAATTAATTAAACGATTGGGCGTTGAATTCAATGACCGTTGATCGTAAAAAAAGGAAAATTTATTAATGCCATTTATGCGAGAACACCATCAAAAAATCGCTCATGTACTAGAGTCTTTGAATCATGAAAAACTGAGCAATGCCCACTGTTATTTTGGCGGCGGTACTGCCATTGCTCTGAAATATGATGAATTCAGAGAATCTGTGGATATTGATTTTATGGTGTCAGATATTGTTGGGTATAGACAGTTGCGCAGTGCCGCTAAAGATCCGGGGGGCTTGGCTAATTTATTTTTAAATCTTGGTCAGATTGATGCGGGTCACGATGTGAGAGCTGATCAATATGGAATTAGATCTATTGTGAAAATCATGGGATCATCCATTCGGTTTGAGATTGTCTTGGAAGGTCGTATACCATTTGATCAACCAAGTGATGATGACAAAATACACGGCGTTCAATGCTTAACTGTTGCAGATCTTATTGCCAGTAAATTATTGGCTAACTCTGATCGTTGGGGTGATGTTTCAGTGTTTAGTCGAGATTTGATTGATCTCGTGATGATGAGATTTACTACTAGTGAGTGGCAGAATGGTTTTGAAAAATCAATAACAGCTTATGGTGAATCAATACAAAGAGATTTAATCAAAGCCTGCGATGCATTTGTTGATAAACCAATGCATGTTCAAGGGTGTCTATCAAGACTCAAAATGAATATTCCTCCAACTGTATTGGTCGATAAAGTGAGAGGTCTAAAAAGTTTTTTGAGTAAAAAGCCTTGAACCAGGTCCTTAACTAAATCTCGCCCTAAAGCCCTAAGCAAACATACTTCATTTCTAAATACTCATCCATTCCCCAGACACTGCCTTCTCTGCCAAGACCTGATTGTTTGACACCGCCAAATGGCGCCACCTCATTTGAGATCGTGCCGGTGTTAACACCGACCATACCAAACTCCAAAGCTTCAGCAACTCTCCAAATGCGGCTAATATCTTTGCTATAGAAATATGAAGCCAGGCCGTACTCACTGTCATTGGCCATCTGAATCACTTCTGATTCAGAAGTGAACGAAATCACTGCAGCCACAGGGCCAAAGGTTTCTTCTTCAGTGATCAACATGCCTTTTTTAACGCCCGCTAAAACAGTCGGCTCATAAAAGGTACCTCCCAAAGCGTGGCGCTTGCCACCAGTCATCAGACGGGCGCCTTTGGCAAGAGCATCTTGAACATGATGTTCAACTTTGTTGATGGCCTGTTGATCAATCAAGGGGCCTAATTGAGCACCCTTCTCTAATCCTGGACCAATGACCAGACTCTTGGTGGCTTGAGAGAGTTTCTCCACAAAAGCATCATGCAAGCTTTCGTGAACATAAAAGCGATTGGTGCAAACGCAGGTTTGGCCCGCATTGCGATATTTAGATTGCATCGCGCCACTAACAGCGGCATCTAAATCAGCGTCTTCAAAAACAATGAACGGAGCGTGACCGCCCAGCTCAAGAGCCACCTTTTTAATGGTGGGGGCACATTGCTCCATCAGGATTCTGCCCACAGGGGTTGAACCTGTAAAAGAAAGGTGGCGAACCAAAGGGGAGTCACAAAGTGCTTTGCCAATCTCAATGGAGTTCTTGGCATCTGCCGTTACCACATTGATGACCCCATCAGGGATTCCTGCCTCTTTGGCCAGTTCAGCTAATGCTAGAGCAGACAAAGGCGTTTGTTCGGCAGGCTTGATAACCATCGTGCAACCAGCAGCAATCGCTGGAGCGACTTTGCGGGTGATCATGGCTAAAGGGAAGTTCCACGGGGTGATCGAAACACACACCCCGATGGCTTGCTTGAGCACCATCATGCGTTTATCGGACCAAGGGCTTGCAGGAATGGCTCCCATCACGCGCTTAGCCTCTTCGGCAAACCACTCAATAAAAGAAGCAGCGTAAGTAACCTCGCCTTTAGCTTCCACCAATACTTTGCCTTGCTCTTCAGTCATCAGACGGGCTAAGCGGTCAGCGTCTCGGTTCATGAGTTCGAACCAGCGCCTTAATAGCTGAGCTCTGTCTTTGCCAGTCCTGGCTTTCCAGGCAGGTAAAGCTTCATGAGCCTTATCAACTGCACTTAAGGCATCTGCTGGGGTCATATTGGGGACCTGAGCAATGATTTCTTGGTTGGCCGGATTGTTTACTTCAAAGAATTGGTTTGTCTTAGTTGTCATAGGGTTTGATTTTGCCCTAACTGATTGAGCCCTTCTTTATCAGTTGAATCTTTAGTTCATAAAGAGGCGCTAATTTAACAATAAGTACTTCTGCCAAATGGCACCATGAAAGATAAGTTAAAACCCTAATATTCGATGATTCCTGAATCAATCTATGGTTTTTAATTAAAAAAAACCACTAAATGTAGTTATTTCAGAATATAAAATTAGTGCTTACTAACATAAAATTTACCCTTATCCGTCAATGGCTCACCCACCTTATCCACAGGGAGTATGATGCTTTATACAGTCTTTTAATAACTAAAAATAGTGTAAATATCTATCTATATGCTTGACAGTGTATATAACCTTTCCTAATATGCATCAACTCAAAGAGATGTTGCAGTGCACAAATTTCAATGCTTTAGTTTGACTCTTTACTTTGAATCAGTGAGCAAAACGCTTTTTTAGAAGGTAGATATGAACACAAACATTTTGAAGATGGTTAACACGGGCATACAGGTCAGAGACAGCTCTGAGCTTGTTAACTTGCTATCTATTGCCAGAGCAAAAATGAAGGGCGTGATGAGCTCCCTGGGTGTTCTAGCTTGCTTCATGGTGTTAGCCCTGTGGATGAACCAGCCGCTGCGCCTAGAATTGGCCTCTTGGCTCATTCCAGGCGAGGTTTATAAAATATTCCAAAACGGTTTTGACCCAGTTCCTTCTGTCGCACCTCAGGCCGCCAAGATCCCAACAAGCCTGGTGGATACAAATGCCGTAGACCCAAAAATTCTCAAGTCAGGTGCTGAACGTCAGGCCGTCGCTTCTTATATATCCAATAAATACAAGATTGCCCACTCAGCCAGCTTAGATTTTGTTGATAAGGCCATGACGGTGAGTCGTGAGGTGGGTCTGGACCCAACCTTGATATTGGCAGTTACCGCTGTTGAGTCAAGTTTTAATCCTTTGGCGGAAAGCAAAAAGGGTGCTCAGGGTCTGATGCAGGTCATGACCCGGGTTCACGTCGAAAAATTCCAACTATTTGGCGGACATGAAGCTGCTTTAGATCCAGACGCCAATATGCGCGTGGGATCTTTGATTCTTCGTGAGTACATTGCCAAGGGCGGTTCATTGCATGCAGGATTGCGCTTGTACGTTGGCGCCTCGTCCATCTTTATCAATGATGGCGGCTACGGCGAAAAAGTTTTGGCTGAAAGAGATCGTTTAAGACGGGCTGCAGCTTTGAGAGTTGCGAGCTTAGGTCAAAGTCTTTACTAATTCTTTTCGACCGAGATTCAGTTTAGAGCGATAGCCTAGCGTGACATCTCATTTGGTCTGAGTTGATGTGCCAACTTATCTAGAACGCCGTTCACATATTTGTGGCCATCCGTGCCACCAAATACCTTAGCGAGCTCTACAGCTTCATTAATCGCCACCTTGAATGGCACGCTGATATCCTGAGCTAATTCAAATGCAGCAATGAGAAGGGCGCCATACTCAACAGGAGATAACTCTTCCATGGGGCGATCGATGTGTTGCTTGATGTGATTCTCAAGAGTGTCATAGTGATTCACGACCCCAGAGAACAAGTGATCAAATAATTCTTTTTGAGCTTTTTTAAAGCCAGGATCTTCACCCAGTTGCTTGGCAATGGTGGCGTAGTCTGAAAAACCACCAGCTGCTTTGATCACCAACCATTGATAGACACCTTGCAGTGCGTATTCACGAGCGCGACGGCGTGGCGTCAAAGACCGCTTCACCGTCACAGATGAAATCGGTTTTTTGAGTTGTTGAGGATCAAAGTTCATAAGCTGCTAAATGGCTTTCTTGAATGTTGATTAGTCTTCTTCAACTTCATCATCAGGTGTCAAGCCAATGGATAAGTTGGCCATTTCAACAGCAGTGCGAGCACAGTCACGAGCTTTCTCAAGAACACGTGTTTGAGCTTGCGCATCTGATTCGCAAGTGAGAATACCGTTTGCAATTGGAATACCGTAATCAAGACCAACGCGTGAAATGCCAGCACCTGATTCATTAGAGACAAGTTCAAAGTGATAGGTTTCACCACGAATCACAGCACCCAAAGCAATCAATGCATCGAACTCGCCACTCTCAGTGAGTTTTTGAAGGGCCAAAGGAATTTCTAAAGCACCTGGAACAGTCGTGATCACGATATCAGGCTCAGCAACACCTATTGCCAATAATTCTTTGACGCAAGCTTCTGTCAAAGCTTCACAAATGGGTGCATTGAAGCGAGCTTGCACAATACCAATGCAAAGGTCTTGACCGTTTAAGTCTGCTTCAATTCGATCAATGTTGGTTAGTGACATAGGAGCCTTTATGTGTGATGGGGATAGAGCTAAAAATCGCGGAAACTAATTATGTTGCTTGGTATGGCAAATGCCCGGTGACTTCTAAGTCGTAGCCGGCCATCGTTGGTAACTTACCGGGCTTGGCCAATAACTTCATTTTACGAATACCCAAATCTTTCAAAATTTGAGCGCCAATACCGTAAGTGCGAAAATCAGTTTTTCTTTGAGGGTTCAGAGGGGTAATACCATCTAGTTTGCCCAACTGGTTGAACCAAGCATCGGTGTTAACAGCAGCAGTACCGGCACAGTTTAATAAGACAATTACACCAGCATCACTTTTAGCAATAGTTTGGATTGCTTCAGTCACAGGCCATGAGTGGCTGGAGGATTCTGTTTCGAGCAAATCAAGAATGGTGGCGGGTTCATGAACGCGCACCAAGGTTTCTTGATTTGGAGTTGGGTGACCTTTGATCAAAGCCAGGTGAGCGCAACCCGTTGGACTGTCCTTATAGGCAATACCTTGTAGGGGTCCCCATGAGGTATTAAATATTCTTGTGCCCTGGCGGCTGATGATGCTTTCATTGCGGCTGCGGTAATGAATCAAGTCAACAATGGTGCCAATTTTTAGTTGGTGCTCTTTGGCAAACTCAACCAAATCTGGCAAGCGAGCCATCTCACCATCATCTTTCATGATTTCACAAATAACGGCTGCTGGACTGCATCCTGCAAGCTCAGCTAAGTCACATCCAGCCTCAGTGTGACCGGAGCGAACCAAAACACCACCAGCTTGCGCCATGAGAGGAAAGATATGACCAGGCATCACAATGTCTCGAGGTTTTGCTGCTGGAGAAACCGCCACTTTGACTGTGTGCGAGCGATCCGCTGCAGAAATTCCAGTGGTCACTCCTTCAGCAGCTTCAATCGATACAGTGAAATTAGTGCCCAGAGCTGCGGTGTTGTCGCGTACCATCAAAGGTAAATTCAGTTGCTCACAACGTTCGCGAGTCAATGTCAAACAAATCAAGCCTCGACCATGTTTGGCCATGAAGTTGATTGCCTCAGGCGTGACATGATCAGCAGCCAACACCAAGTCGCCTTCGTTTTCACGATCTTCTTCATCGACTAAAACGACCATTTTGCCGGCACGCATGTCGGCAATGATTTCGTCAGTAGAGGCAAGGGAATAGGTTGTGCTTGGCATAGACCCGTGATTTTAAAGCTTTTTTGACCCAAAGCCGAGTTTTTAGCTATCTTTTAGCTGATGCGCGAGCCTTTTACTCGCTCGGAACTCTTTCAGGCTTAATTTGCTGCCAGCATGCGCTCGACATAACGAGCAATTAAATCAACCTCTAGATTGATCAAAGAACCGGCCTTTAAGTATTGAAGGGTGGTGTTTTGAAGTGTGTGAGGGATGAGGTTGATATGCATCAGGCATCCATCATTGAGGTCTTCAACCTTATTGACGGTCAAAGATGTGCCATTAACAACAATAGAACCTTTGTAAGCCAAATACTTTGCTAAAGACTTGGGCGCTTTGATGACCAAATGCCATGAGACTTCATTATTTTGCGGTCCATCGCTTTGAACTTGCTCGAAAAGCGTCACAGTACCCATGCCGTCCACATGACCGCTGACCAAATGACCACCCAGTCGATCATTGAAGCGCAATGCTTTTTCAAGATTGATATAACCTGGTTGATCAAGGCCTGTGGTTTTGTCCAAAGACTCTGCAGAGATATCTATCGAAAAATGTGAGGCCGTCATCGAAACCACAGTCATGCATGCGCCCTGGAGCGCAATACTGTCGCCCAATTGAACATCGTTCATATCAAGTTTTCCAGCATCGATATGCAAACGAAAGCCATCACCCAGTTTTTCAACAGTGTCGATGTGTCCGATGGCTTGAATGATTCCTGTAAACATAAGTTTTTCTTTATAAGTTACTTTTTTCTAAGACGCAAGCGCAAGTCATTGCCTACAGAGCTATGTTCAATAAAAGACCAATGATTGAGATCATCCAGTTGAGTCAACGCTGGGAGGTTGGCCATGCCCATACCCATACCATCACCAATTAGTTTGGGCGCCATGTAAATCAAGAGTTCATCAACGCAGCCTTCACGCATCAGTGAGCCATTGAGCTTAAAGCCTGCTTCAACATGTACTTCATTGACATGACATTTTTCTGCCAAGTAAGTGAATAAAGCAGATAAATCAACTTTACCTTTTGGATTAGATGCGTCAGCCATTTTTACCAAAGTGACATTCTTGGCTTTTAAAGCAGTTTCCATTTTGGCGAAGTGCGCATCATCCACTTGTCCACAAACAACGATTGTGTGACCTCCGATGGCCTCATCCAAAATTTTTGCATTGAGAGGTACTTCTAAAAATGAATCAATCAAGACTCGCATCGGTTGTCTTGCGGAAATATCTTTTGGGTAGATGTTCCTGACATTTAATTGAGGGTCATCTTCTTTGACTGTGCCGATGCCAGTGAGTATGCAGCAGGCTCTGGCTCGCCATTGATGACCGTCATGCCTTGCATCTGGACTGGTGATCCATTGGCTCACGGCATTATTAAGAGCTGTTTTGCCATCAAGGCTGGCAGCAATCTTCATGCGAACCCAAGGCTTCTTTTGCGTCATGCGATGCACAAAGCCAATGTTTAGTTCAGTGGCTTCTTGCTCTAACAATCCACAGCGAACATCAATTCCAGCCTGACGCAACTGCTCAAGACCTTTGCCTGCCATCAGTAGATTTGGATCAGTCATGGATGCAATCACCAAGCCAACTTTGGCTGCGATTAATCGATCTGTGCAAGGCGGTGTTCTGCCATGATGACAGCAAGGCTCTAAGGTAACGTAAACGGTTGAACCAGCAACATCAAAACCTTTTACCTGTGCATCGTTGAGAGCCATGATCTCTGCATGATCAGAACCAGCTGCTTGTGTATGACCCAAGCCAATCACCTGTTTGTCTTTCACGATCACGCATCCCACCCTTGGATTAGGGT
>CAXNHG010000017.1:0-8411 GCA_964202085.1 Polynucleobacter sp.
ATGAACCATCGGGTGCAATGTTTTTACACGGCCATCAAGCATTTCAGGAAAGCCTGTGATTTCTGAAACTTCAATAACTGGTAAACCATTTTCGGCAAGCAGCTTGGCAGTGCCACCAGTGGAAATTAATGTAATGCCACACTCGTGAAGTGATTTTGCAAACGGAACAATGCCAGATTTATCGGAGACAGAAAGAAGTGCGGTGCGAATCATGGTTATCTTTAAAGTAAAGGTGAGTAGATGAAATGGAATTTAAATGAAATGGAACTCATAAGAGACCGTGCTCATGTAACTTTTTTCTGAGGGTATTTCTATTAATACCTAAATAATTTGCTGCCAGAGATTGATTTTGTCCCGCGCGCTGCATGATCAGTTCAAGCACTGGTTTTTCCATCACGGTTAGAACCATTTGGTAAACATTGCTTGGGGCAGTGTCACCTAAATCATCTAAATAACGCCTCAGGTGTTTTTCAATGGTCTGACTGACTGGATGTTGAGTTGGGGGTTGCATATCAAGCAGCCTCTAAATAAATTAAGTGTTCAGATTCTTGTTTTAGTGAATCAAAAAAATGATTCACTGTGTTTAATTGTTCTTGGCAATCATCTATAGTATTCATGTGCTGCTTGAATACATGTGATCCCTTGAGACCTTTGCAATACCAGGCAATGTGTTTGCGAGCTGTTCTAACACCCGCGTATTCACCATAAAAGCTGTAGTGATCCATCAGATGATGGTTCATGATGTCTTGAATCTCTGAAATTTTCGGTGCAGGTAAATGTTGACCTGTTTCTAGAAAGTGCAAGATTTCACGAAAAATCCAAGGACGACCTTGCGCAGCTCGACCAATCATCAAAGCATCAGCACCTGTTTGCTGAAGAACAAAGGCTGCTTTTTCTGGAGAGTTAATGTCGCCGTTAGCAACCACAGGAATATTGATAGCAGCCTTAACGGCGGCGATTGTGTCGTATTCAGCTTCACCACGATATAAATCAGCTTTTGTTCTGCCATGGATGGTAAGCATTTCAATGCCACTATTGACAGCGATTTTTGCAATATTGAGAGCATTTTTATTATCTCTGTCCCAGCCAGTTCTGATTTTTAAAGTAACCGGTACCAGGGGGTGATCCTTTTTAATCGAAGAGACAATCTTTTCTAAGATTCTACCCACCAAGATTTCATCTTTTAATAAGGCTGATCCTGAGGCCACGTTGCATACTTTTTTCGCAGGGCAACCCATATTGATATCGATGATTTGCGCACCACGATCGACATTCAAAAGAGCCGCTTCTGCCATCATGTCGGGATCTGCACCAGCGATCTGGACCGAAATCGGTTCAACTTCACCATCGTGATTAGCCCGGCGAAGTGTTTTTGGGCTATTCCAGAGCATGGCATTGGAAGCAATCATCTCCGAAACCGCATATCCCGCACCCAAACGCTTACAGAGCTGTCTAAAAGGACGGTCTGTTACTCCGGCCATCGGGGCAACAAATAAATGATTGGGGAGCGTGTGGGAGCCTAATTTCATCAGGACGCCACTCTAACATGTCAGACTGACTTTTGCCTAAATTTTAGGCAGCTTGGTGTTTTACCGCTGACCAAACATCATTTGTCTTGTGATGCTTTGCTTAAGAGGGCTGAGTAATTGAAGGCTGGATAATGCGATGCCTCGCCCCCAAATAACTGGTTTTAATTTTGAGGTGAAGACTCTGGCTAAAAAGTCCGTCGCACCAATGGTGGCTTTGCGATCTTTTTTGCGAAGTTGTTGGTATTTTTCAAGTGCCAGATAAACATCACTTTCGTCGCACAGCACGCTAGCCAAAGTGTGGGCATCTCTCAAGCCTAAATTAAGACCTTGGCCAGCAACCGGGTGCATAGTTTGTGCTGCATTACCGATCCAGACCTCATGTTTATCAATGATCTTTTTTCTGGCATTTAAGCCCAGTTGATAACTTCTTAGTTCCGCAGCATCAATGAATGTGCCAGCGCGGGATCCGAACGCTTCTTGTAATTCTTTGATGAAGGTGATTTTATCAAGTTGCAGGCGTCGTTCGGTGGATGCTGGATTACCGCACCATACCAAATTAAGATATTCGGCGCCTTGGTGATTTGGCAGTAGGGCAAGCGGGCCTTCGTCCGTGAATCGCTCCCAGGCCATGTTGTGATTCACTTGATTTGTTTTGATCCAACCAACAAGCGCACTTTGTTGATAGTCACGATAAATTTCTTGCCATTCTTGTTGTTTAAAAAGACCGCCTTCAGCGTGAACAACCACATCGCCGAGATATTCATGATTCAATTGATCATTGGCTTGATTGAAGTGCCACTGAAAGTTCGGCGAATGCCCCGCTAGCTTTCTCAAAGCTTGCCTAAGGGCCAAGTGAATATCTGCATAGCGAACAATATGGCCCAAGGCGTCTTGTTGCAGCTCTTCCCTTCTCACGATGGCTTTGCCAAAGTGACCTCTGTGAGAAATATGAATTGTGTGAATGGCTGGAGAAGGTGTTGGCCAAGCATTGATTGTTTTAAGCAGTAAATGACTGCCTTGAGAAACAGCGATGCCACGACTATCACCCTGTTTGATCAAATCATCAGAGTCTGGCATGCGGTCAAATAAATGCAAATGCGCATCCGGCTGTTTACTCAACACCCAATTTGCACAGGCTAAACCTACAGGCCCTGCGCCGATGATGACAATTTTTTTCATGAATTTGCTTGCGATGCCCGCTTCACGACGCCTGTTTCATTAAGTACTCGATCTCATCAGCTTTGACTGGCACACCGCGACTCATTAGTTCGCATTCACCGTTGGTGACCAAGGCATCATCTTCAATCCGAATCCCAATATCCCAATACTGTGGATCGACATCATCAGCTTTGCGGATATACAGACCTGGCTCGATGGTTAGAACCATATTTGGCTTAAGTGCTCGCCAGGCTTTTGGTTCTGTTGAACTGCCAGGCTCTCGATAGCTACCAACATCATGGACATCCATACCCAACCAATGACTGGTTCTATGCATGTAAAAGCGTTGATAGGCTTTAGTCTCTAAGGCGTTATCAAGTCCACCAATGATTTTTTTATCAATCAGATTTAAATCAAGCAAACCCTGAGTGAGAATTTTTAAGGCCGTATCATGAGGCGCTTGAAAATCAAAGCCCACCTTGGTGACCGTAATCGCTGCTTCCTGAGCTGCTAGCACGATGTCATAGATGGCTCGTTGTGGTCCCGAGAATTTACCGTTGACGGGAAATGTACGTGTAATGTCTGAGGCATAACCATCTAATTCACAGCCGGCATCAATCAAACACAAATCACCATCATTTAGCACACCATTGCCGGCGCGATGGTGAAGGACGCAGGCATTGGCACCGCCTGCAACAATGCTGTTATAGGCAACACTTTGAGCCCCTGCATTTCTAAAAGAATATAAAAGTGACGCTTCTAAGTGATATTCATGCAGGCCGGGTTTAGATGCTTTCATGACGCTGATGTGGCCATCAGCAGCAATCTTGCCAGCTGAGCGCATGATGTTGATTTCATGAGAATCTTTAAATAAACGCATTTCATGAATCATCGCTTCAACATCTTCGATGCTATTAGGTGTGCTTGCTCCTGAGCGTGACATGCCTCTGACTTTTTGCAACCAGCTCTTGAGCTGGGTTTGTAATGGGCCTTCGCTACCGAGTCTTGCATAAATGGCTGGTTGATCGGCTAAAAAATCAGGCATTAAGTTGTCTAATTCATTTTGAGCAAATGCTTGATCAACGCCTAATTGAGCTGGCGCTGCTTCAGGCCCTAAACGCCAGCCATCCCAAATCTCGCGCTCTAAATCTTTGGGGCGACAAAAAAGAATGGACTTACTTAATTTCTTATCAACCATCATCACCAGTGTGGCACCTGGTTCTGTGAATCCTGTCAGGTAGTAAAAATCAGAGTCATGGCGATAGGGAAAGTCACTGTCTCGATTTCTAAAACGCTCAGGAGCTGTTTCTAAAACCAAGACGCCACCATTGCTTTTCCCCAGCATGATTTCTGCTAATCGCGCTCTTCTGCTAGCGTAGATATTTTTTGGAAAGTTATTCATGGTTGTCATGGTTGTTTATTCAGCTTAGTCAATCTTTCGGGGGTTCCAACATCTGCCCATGGGACGCTTAACGCTTCACCTAAAACTTGGCCTTCATTCATGGCCTGCCTGAGGATTGGAGCAAGCTTGGCAACTTCCCCTATCTTAATACTTTTAAACAAATCTTGATGGTAGATGCCAGCTCCTGAAAAAGTGAGGCTGGAGCCTTGAGAATCCTTGTCTTTAACCAAGGAGCCATCTAACTGAAAGTCTCCTTGAGGATTGTGATCAGGATTCTCAACTAAAAAAAGATAAGCCAGAGTTATTGGGTGACCATCTCGTAATCTTTGAACAATCCCTTGAATTTTTTCGAATGGAAAGCTTGGACAAAACACATCGCCATTAATGGCAAAAAAGTAATCATCTAATTTCATTAAACTCATGCCTTGGCGCAAGCCGCCGGCGGTTTCTAAAGCTGTTGGCTCTTTGGAAAATTGCACGCTCAATGCGGCGCTCTTGAATTGAGATACATGGGCAACCACTTGTTCGCCTAGCCAGGCGTGATTAACAACCACTTGAGAAAAACCATTCTTCGATAGACCGTCGATGTGCCAGTCAATCAGTTTTTTACCTTGAACTTCTAATAATGGTTTGGGGGTGTGATCAGTCAGTGGACGCATTCTTTCCCCTCGGCCTGCAGCCAATACCATGCAAGGAATAAGGGAGAGATCGGTCATTAAAAAGTTAATCCGTCTGGACGATCAATGCCTTCGATCGTGTCTAAAAGCCGTAGAAGGGGTTTGAGTGCAATGTATCTTTCAGCAACTTTTCTAGTGTATTTGAAAACCAGCGGCATATCTTTTAAATAACCATCTTTGCCATCACGGTGATAAAGGCGAGCAAAAATCCCCAAAACCTTTAAATGTCTTTGTAGGCCCATCCATTCAAAATCACGATAGAAGTCTCCAAACTCAGGAGGTACAGGTAATCCAGCTTTGCGAGCCCCGTCCCAGTAGCGAATGAGCCAGTCCATTTGCTCAGGCTCTTCCCATTCAATGTACGCATCACGATACAAAGAGGCTAAGTCATAAGTGATGGGTCCGTAGACGGCATCCTGAAAATCTAAAATTCCTGGATTATTAGCCCCAGTCACCATCAGATTTCTACTGTGAAAATCTCGGTGTACATAAACCTGCGCTTGGGAGAGGTTATTGTCTAGAATCAGCTCAAAAATATGGGCTAAATCCGCACTTTGTTTTGGGTTCAGCTCTAAATGCAGGTGTTTATTTAAATACCACACAGTAAAAAGATTCAACTCACGACTGAGCAGCTCTTTGTTGTACTCCGGAAGAATGCCTGGTTTGCTGGCCAGTTGGAGTTGAATCAAGGCTGAATTGGCATCTTCATAGAGCTTTGGTGCAGATGCTGGATTAAGCGCTGAGAGATAGGTTTCGTTACCTAAATCGCTCAAAAGTAAAAATCCTTGAGCAACGTCTTGCTCCAAAACCAGCGGCACATTGAGTTTGGCTTGAGCAAAAAGCTCCGAAATAGCGATAAAAGGCCTTGTATCCTCGGTTGTGGGCGGGGCATCCATCACTATGAAGCTCTGATGAGCCCCGTTTTTAGAGCCCGTAACCCTGAAATACCGCCTAAAACTGGCATCACTTGATGCGGGCGCCAAACTTTCAAGAGTTAGTGACCACTTGCTTGCCAAATTGGCTAACCAAGAATTTAATTGAGATAAGCGGATATCAGGGTTCATGGGTTCGTATAATAAAAGCACTTAAGTCATATGCCTAAAACTTTTATCGTTCCGAGCGTCATTCTCGATATCAAACGACTCCCATCACTTTTTAAAGTGGGAGGTTTTTGTGCTTGTTTATCTCTGGCGACGATGGTTTTGGCCCAAGATGTTTTGCCAAAGGAGGGTGCCCCCAAGCTTAAGTTAGAAGACCAGCTTCTGGTGAGACCTATTGTTCCCGATGATGTGGCGCCGACCTTTACCTCTTCTAAGCAATTGGACGGGGTCATGGATCGTCAGATGCGCTTAGAGGGTGATGCGGTCATCAGAAGAAATCGTACTGTGATCAAGGGCGATTTAATTACTTATGACCCTGATACTGACATTGCAGATGTAGAAGGCAATGCAACCTTATTAAAAGACTCAACTTCTTTCAAAGGCCCAAAAGCAAAAATCAAGGTTGATGCTCAAGAGGGCTGGATGGATGAGCCGGACTATGAACTCAGAGATATCGGGGGCAGTGGCAAGGCTCGCCGAGTTGAGTTTAAAGAAAACAACGAAATTGAATTTGAAAAGTTAACTTACAGCACTTGCCGCCCAGAAAATTTAGATTGGTATTTAACTGCTAGCCGAATGGATGTTGAGCAAGATACTCAATCAGCAGTTGGAACCAATGCCATTCTTCATTTCTTTGAAGTGCCGATTTTGTACAGTCCGATATTTTCTTTGCCAACGGGCTCTGGGCGTCGTTCAGGTTTTTTATCTCCAACATACGGTCGCGCAAGTCGTGGCGGTGTGAAGGGTTGGGATATCACCGTTCCCTACTATGTCAATTTGGCACCTAATCGAGACATGACTTTATTCCCTCGCTATCTTCAGGGTCGTGGCGAGCAGTTAGGCGTTGAGTATCGCTACCTCGATAGAAATTACGCCGGCGTTGTAACCGCTGAAGCTCTAGATGATGTTGCTTATGGCAAGAATCGTTGGGCCTTTAGTTTAAAGCACACACAAAATTTTGCCAACGGATTGGTTGGGTATACCGATTACAGCAAGGTGTCTGATAATTTGTATGTTGATGATTTAGGTAAGAGTCTGAATGGTGTGGTCAATCGTCAGTTCAATCAAGAAGTTGGGGCGAGATATGGCTATGCTGGTTGGAATATTTTGACCAGAGTGCAAAAGTTCCAAACTTTGCAACCAGATCCAAACCCTGCATATCAAGTTCTGCTTCCATATGAGCGAGAGCCGCAAGTCAATGCCAAATATGTCAGGAATAACTGGAATGGCTTGAATGTCACTGTTGAGACTGATGCTACAAGATTTACGTACAAAGGTTTGGCTGCATCAAGTAGAACATTCAAAGAAGGTAATCGTGCTTTCGCTACCACATCGGTTGCGCGACCATTCATGACGCCAGGTTATTACCTTACGCCAAAAGTAACGTTCAGAACAACGCAGTACTCGGTTGATCCTTTTCCAGGCCAAGCAGATTTAAATAAAAATATCACCTTACCAACTTTTAGTCTTGATTCAGGTTTGGTGCTTGAACGTGATGCCCTTGAGTTAAACACATTGTTCGGTAGAAACATTTTGATGACCCTTGAACCAAGAGCTTTTTATGTTTACACCCCCTACCGTTATCAAAATGATTTGCCTTTGTTTGATACGGCTGATACAGGCTTTGGTATCTCTCAAATTTTTAGTGAAAATTCATTTGCTGGTAACGACCGTATTGCTGATAACAATAAAGTAACTTTCGGTATTACTTCAAGAGTTTTGGATGCTGATACTGGTATTGAACGCATGCGCGCTACCATCGCTCAACGTATTGATATGGAAGGTCAGCGCGTTGGATTAACCACTGAACAAACTCCTGTAAAAAGATCAGATTTATTGGCTGGTTTATCGACTCGATTAATCGGCAACTTCAATCTTGATGGCGTGGTTCAGTACAACGAGCAGGTATCCAAACTGGTGCAACAAAGTGTCACCGCCAGCTATCGCCCTGAACTAAGAAAATTATTAAATGCCAGCTACAAAAGAGTTGTTAACCCAGCTGATGTTAAGGCAACTTCAGACCAGTATGAACTTTCCGGACAATGGCCAATCACACGCCAATGGTACGGCATTGCTCGCTATAACTTTGACTTAATTTCGAATCAAGTACTGAATCGAGTTGTTGGTCTTGAATATGACGCAGATTGTTGGGTGGTCAGAGTGGTTCATCGTCATTATCAAAATACATCTGTACTTTCAACATCTGAACTTTATATGCAGATTGACTTTAAGGGCTTTACTGGTGTGGGCAGTAACCCTATTAACTTAATTAGATTTAATATACCGGGATATGAGCCAATTAGCCCTAATCCAGCACCAATATCACCATTTGAAAGTTACGAATGAAACTAGCTAATATTATTTTCAGTGCAATTACTTTGATTCTCTTTAGTGAGATGCCTTTAGCGCAAAATAAAAATCGCTCTATCGATGAAGTTATTGCAGTTGTTGATACAAACTTGGTGACCAAGTTGGAGCTTGAAAACAGAATTGCTTTGATTGAGAAACAATTTAAAGCTGCTAATAGGGCATTGCCACCCCCAGA
>CAXNHG010000018.1:0-8373 GCA_964202085.1 Polynucleobacter sp.
CAAGGCAGAAGTTGCCTCATCTAGAATCAAAATAGGCGCGTCTTTATAAATGGCTCTTGCTATTGCCAAACGCTGTCTTTGACCGCCTGACAATCGATTACCGTTATCACCAACTTCAGAGTCAATACCCTCTGGTAACTCTTTGATCAACTCAGTTAAATTGGCCGCCTGAAGCGCCTCATGCACTCTGCCACGATCAATTTCTTCAGGGCTTGCCGCGCCATAGGCCACATTGGCTGCTATGGTGTCATTGAACAGGACCACATCCTGGCTCACAAAAGCCATCTGGCGACGCAGATCTTTCAAATCAATGTCCTGAATATCCAATCCATCCAAATGAATGGCACCACTGGTTGGATTGAAAAAGCGAGGTAATAAATTAACCAAGGTTGATTTACCGCTGCCTGATGGTCCTACAAAAGCAACCACTTCTCCAGTCGGAATCTTTAAATTAATCTCTTTCAGCACTTCTTTGATTGCGTGCTCATCTTCAGCGCCCAAAGCTTGCGCCCCTGAATAGCCGAAGCCTACTTTTTTGAACTCTAACTCGCCACGAGCTTTATCTAATTTAATCGCGTCATCTCGGCGTACTGAATCTTCCTCAATTGGCTGATCCATTAATTTAAAAATCATATCTGCAGCAGCGATACCGCGCTGCAATGGTTGATTGATATCAGCCAAATGCTTCAATGGAGAAATGATCAAGATTAAAGCGGTGACAAAAGCCACAAAACCACCCACAGTGACTTCCGCCATAGATGATTGAAACAAGGCAACCAATAAGACTCCTGACAGGGCAATCGAAGCAACAAATTGAGTGATTGGCTGATTCAAGCCACCAGCTACAGCAATCTTCATGGAATAGCGCCTGAGCTTGTTAGCAATTAAAGCAAAGCGTTGTTTTTCATAGGCCTGGCCGCCATGCAACTTGACCACCTTATAACCACCAACACTCTCTTCTACCACGTACGAGAGTTCATTGGTCATGTCTTGGCTGACCTTGTGCAATTTACGCAAACGCGTATTGATCAACTTGACCATGAAACCAATGATTGGGAAGATGATCAAAATTAAAAGTGTTAAGCGCCAGTTGAGATAAAACAAATAAGCCATGAGTCCGATCACAGTCAAACTGTCTCTGACCAAGTTCATGGCAATGCTGGTGATCACTTGAAGAACCGCATTGACTTCGAATACCACGGCATTGATCAATGATGCCGCTGAACGATTCTGGAACAAATCAGCGGGAGCTTGCAGTAAGCGATTGAACATCTGCTCACGCAATTTAAATAAAACAGAATTGGTGATGTGGCTCAAGGCATAGTTTGAGCCAAATTGGGCGAAACCTCGGATAAATGCCAAACCTACCAAAAAGGCTGGCACATGCCATAACTTGTCATCCAATTTGCCACTGAAGCCACGATCCAATAAAGGCTTGAGTAGAGCTGGAATAGCCGTTTCTGTAGCAGCAACAACCGTCAGGCCCAGTAATGCCAAAACGACAACTACCTTATGAGGCAAGGCATACTTTAAAATGCGGGTTAGCGCTGTTTGCGTCTTAATTTGAATGCTATTTGAATCCATAACCTCAATCGTAACCTACACCGGTGCTAACATCGCTCTATGAGCCTATCAGTCATCCTAATTACTAAAAATGAAGAAGCCAACCTCAAGGACTGCCTTGAGAGTGTTTCTTTTGCAGATGAGATTATCGTTGTTGACAGTCAAAGTAGCGATAAAACTCAAGAAATCGCTCGATCTTTTGGCGCAAAACTTGAAATTACATCAGATTGGCCTGGATTTGGGCCACAAAAGAATCGCGCCCTCAATTTAGCCACGCAAGACTGGGTTTTATCGATTGACACCGATGAACGAGTGACGCCTGAGCTTAAGCAAGAGATTTTAAGTGCCATGACATCCCCAAATGCCGCAGATTGTTATGCCATCCCGAGATTGTCTTGGTACTGCGGTCGTTTCATGAAGCACTCTGGTTGGCGCCCAGATTATGTTGATCGTTTATTCAAACGAGGCAGTGCAAAATTTTCTGATCATCTGGTTCATGAAGGTTTGCTTCAATCCGGAACCAGTGGAAAACTAAAAAATCACTTTTTACATTACAGCTATAGAGATTTTTCACAAGTATTGAAAAAAGTTAATGTTTATTCAAGTGCGGCTGCACAGCAGGCATTTGCTCAAGGTAAAAAAGGTGGACTTGGTAAAGCTATTGCACATGGTTTTTGGGCCTTTTTTAGGACCTATGTATTACGTCGAGGATTTTTAGACGGGCAATATGGTTTTGCATTGGCCATATCAAATGCAGCAACGTCTTATTACAAGTATCTGAAATTATGGCAACTGCATAATTCAGCATCAAAATAAAAAACGAACATGCACTTTGAAAAAATCCTGATCATTGCCACTCGCCAGATTGGCGACACCCTCATAACAACTCCATTGATAAGTGCCATTAAGAAAAAATGGCCGAATGCTCAAATAGATTTTTTAGGATATGACAACAGCCTATCGATGCTAAGCGGCAATAAAGATTTAAATAACTTAATAGGCACCAAGCCTAGACCAAAGTTCATTGATTACTTAAAACAGTTTTTTCAATTATTTAAGCGATATGACTTAGCCGTCATTACTCAACCCAGTGACCGAGCTTACATTTATGGATTGATTACTGCAAAACGCCGCGTAGGTGTCGTCCCAGTTGAACCCAACTTAAATTGGTGGAAAAAGAAAATTTCACTTCACAACGTTGAAGTTGACTATTTTCATCAGCACGTGATCACAGAAAAACTTCGACTTTTAGAACCTTTTGTTACTGGGGCGGAATTATTTAGTCAGCCAATATCGGTAAAGCCACCAAGTCCTGCTAATTTACCTTCTGAAATTCAATCACAACTATCAGAAGCATTTATGGTAATTCATCCAACACCTTTAACAGCCTATAAGCGTTGGCCACTGGCTAATTGGGCTGAATTAATTGAGTCTCTATCTAAAACATATCAGATTGTTTTGAGTGGAGCTCCAATTGCTCAAGACAGGGAATTAAATCAAGCAATCATTGATTTATTGAGCGACTTTGCAAAAAAAAATATTTTGAATCTTGATGGTCGCTTAAAACTAGACCAATTAGGCGCCCTATTATGTCAAGCCAAGCTGTATATTGGAGTTGATACGTCAGTCACTCACCTTGCGGCGTCCTGCAGTACCCCAACCATTACCTTGTTCGGTGCTACGCCACCCACGAATTTTGGCCCATGGCCAAATGGATTTATCGGTAAGCAACCATATGCACTAAAAGCTAGATCTCAAAAAGTTGGGAACGTCACCATCTTGCAAGGTCCTGGCGATTGCGTTCCTTGCAGAAAAGCTGGTTGCGAAGATAAAGCTGACAGCAGAAGTGATTGCTTGATTAACTTACCTGTGAATGCTGTACTTGAAGCCCTTGATAGTTACGGCATTTCGTATAAATAAATCAAGCGTACTTAACTTCTACCAACCCTTGGCCACCTGACTTATTCAAAGCCAAACTCAGATTTCTAATGCTTTCATCATCGGGGTAGATTTTCCAGGCATCTGGAAATTGAACCAAGCATGCAGTTCCATTTGAAATAACGTCCGCCGTCATCATCAAGCCCTGTTGATTTTTCCCTGCAAAGACACTGACCTGCTGTTTGAATCCCGAAAGGTCAATACCCTGCTGAAGTTGTACATGCAAACTTCGAGCAAATTTCAAACGTGCTGTCGTGACATCCATGATTGATTCAGCGACGACCCTCGTGCCTCCCGAAAATTTATCGGGTGTGATATTGACCTTGGCAATTATGAGCTCGTCTTCTTTTAACCAATTTCTATTGGGCTCATATAGCTCGCTGTAAATGGTCATCTCTAATTGGGTTGAACCATCATCAATGGTTGCAATCATCAATTTACCTCGGGGGCCCATCATGCTTCTGGTAGAGGTCATGATGCCTGCAATCAGCCTATCTTTCCCTTCAGTCAATTGATTTAATTTGGTGCGCACAAAATGACTGACTTCATCGCGATATGCATCAAATAAATGCCCTGTTAAATACAAACCCAATGCAGCTTTTTCTTCTTGTAGGCGACGCTTCTCAAGCCAGGCATCTTCTTTGATCAATTCTGGTTTGTGCTCATCCGATGAGCCCGCCATATCGAACAAGCTCACTTGCTGTGCGGATGCATCCGCCTGATCAGCAGCCTCCATCGCCCTAGGCAAAGACGCTAACAGTGTTGCGCGTGAGTCATAGTCGCCATACAAAGAGTCAAAAGCTCCTGCACGAATCAATGCTTCCATCGTGCGGCGATTCACTACCCGACGATCTAACCTTAAGCAGAAATCAAATAGGTCTTTGAAAGGACCATCGGTCCGCGCCTGAATAATTTGCTCAATCGCGCCCTCTCCAGAACCTCTGATGGCGCCCAAGCCATAACGAATCATGGTAGCTGCTTGATCTTTATTATGCGAATCTTCACGCAGTGGCATAAAACGGTAAACACTGGCGTTCACATCGGGAGGCAAAATTTTAATCTTGTTAATCAAGGCATCTTCATAGAGTATTTTTACTTTATCGGTGTCATCCATTGCCAGCGACAAGTTGGCTGCAATAAATTCAGCTGGGTAATGAGCCTTTAACCAAGCGGTGTGATAAGCCAACAGAGCATAGGCGGCAGCATGAGACTTATTAAAACCGTAACCCGCAAACTTTTCCATCAAGTCAAAAGTTTCATCAGCCTTATCAGGCCTCAACCCACTCTTACCAGCGCCATCTCGGAATAGCTGACGATGCTCTGCCATCTCTTCAGGTTTCTTCTTACCCATGGCACGACGCAATAAATCAGCGCCACCCAATGAGTAACCGCCAATGATCTGCGCCATCTGCATCACCTGTTCTTGGTAAACCATGATGCCGTAGGTTTCCCTTAAGACTGGCTCAACGCGCGGATCTGGGTAATGCACTTGTTCTTTGCCGTGTTTGCGGGCAATGAACGATGGAATCAAATCCATCGGTCCTGGTCGGTACAAAGCCACCAAGGCAATGATGTCCTCAAAGCGGTCGGGCTTTGCTTCACGCAACATGCCTTGCATGCCACGACTTTCTAACTGGAACACGGCGACCGTATTGGCATTTTTTAGAATTTCAAATGCAGCGGGGTCATCCAGGTGCACTTGCCCAATACGCCAATCTTTCTTCTCCGGATACAGTAGATGAATATATCTTTCAGCCCAATCCAAAATCGTGAGCGTTGTGAGGCCCAAGAAGTCAAACTTGACCAAACCAACAGCCTCAACGTCATCCTTATCAAATTGGCTCACCCCTCCCGCATCAACACCGTCTTTACTTCCTTGGGTATATAGCGGACAGAAGTCTGTGAGCTTGCCTGGAGCAATCAATACGCCACCCGCATGCATCCCTACGTTTCGCGTCATACCTTCTAACTGCTGAGCCAAGCCTAAGAGTTGTTTAACCTCTTCCTCGCGAGACTCGCGTTCAGCTAGCAGCTTTTCTTCTTTTTTGGCTTGTTCAATGGTGACTTGCTGGCCAGGTTTATTAGGAATTAATTTAGAAATACTATCCACAAATCCATAGGGCTGCTCTAATACACGACCCACATCTCGAATCGCTGCGCGCGCAGCCATCGTGCCAAATGTGGCAATTTGACTCACAGCATCTTTGCCGTATTTTTCTTTGACGTAGGCAATCACCCGATCACGACCGTGCTGACAGAAGTCAATATCAAAGTCAGGCATTGATACGCGCTCAGGATTTAAGAATCGCTCAAAGAGTAAGTTGTATTTCAGTGGATCAAGATCAGTAATTCCTAAAGAATAAGCCACTAAAGAACCTGCTCCTGAGCCTCGCCCAGGACCCACTGGCACGCCATTATTCTTTGCCCAGTTAATAAAGTCAGCCACAATCAAAAAGTAACCTGGGAAACCCATCTGAGAAATAGTTCTGGCTTCAAACTTTAAGCGCACTTCATAACTAGGGCGCTGCTTTTCTCTTTCAGCTTCATCGGGATACAAATGCAACAAATGTTTGGATAAGCCTTCCATGGCTTTTTCCATTAAATAATCATCCAATGTCATCCCAGCAGGTACTGGGAAATCCGGCAACTGAGGTTTGCCCAAGGTCAAAGACAAATTACAACGTTTGGCAATTTCAATACTGTTGGTAATAGCTGCTGGCAGATCAGCAAACAGCGCTTGCATCTCTGCTTGGGTTTTAAAGTACTGCTCAGTTGTAAATTTCTTTGCGCGCTTAGGATTGCCAAGTACCTCTCCTTCAGCAATACATACTCTGGCTTCGTGCGCCCTGAAGTCAGTTGGCTTCATGAATTGAATAGAATGCGTTGCTACCACGGGCAACTCAAGTTCATTGGCTAAATGAACAGCCTCATGAAGATAAGCCTCATCCTGAGGGTGTCCTACACGCTGAACCTCTATGTAATAGGATCCCTGGAAATAATTCGCCCACTCTTTGGCAGAAGCGGCCGCTTCATCATGCTGACCCGCTAACAAATACTGTCCAACATCACCCAATCTTGCACCCGATAAAGCGATCAGACCCTCGGCGTGATCTTTGAACCACTTGGAGTCTATTTCTGAACGGCCTTTGAATTGATTAGTCAGCGATGCTTTGGTTAGGAGCTCGCATAAGTTCAAATAACCTTGATGATTTTTCACCAACAACTGGAGCCTGAATGGTTTATCTCTATCCTCGGCATTGGTGACCCAAACGTCACTGCCGATAATGGGTTTAATTCCCTCTTTGCGTGCCGCTTGATAGAATTTAACCAAGCCAAACACATTACTTAAATCTGTTAGAGCCAATGCACCCATTTGATCTTTAACGACTGCCGCAATGGCATCATCGATGCGCACAGCCCCATCTACAATGGAGTACTCGGAGTGAAGACGCAAATGAACAAAGTTGGTATTTAAAGACATGAGATGATTTTAGCTATGTTCAAAACTCAATACCGCGGTCGCTTCGCACCCTCACCCACAGGCGCTCTACACGCTGGGTCGCTCGCAACCGCCCTAGGTAGTTGGCTTGACGCTCGGGCACATCAAGGAAAGTGGCTTTTACGGATCGAGGACCTTGATTCACCAAGGTGCGTTCTGGGCGCTGACAAAATCATCATTCAGCAACTGTTTAATTGCGGTTTATATTGGGATGAAGAGATTGAATATCAATCCAAACGAAGTCATTTGTACGAGTCGGTCTTAAATCAATTAAAACAAGAAAAAAAGGCTTATGGCTGTCGATGCACTCGTAAACAAATTGAAGATCAATTACTGCTCTTGGGTAAAAAGAAAGATCGACACGGCGAACTGGTTTACCCAGGAAGTTGTCGAAACTTAGAAGGGGTTACTGAGCCATGTGCTTGGCGTTTACTGGTCACAGACCCTGAGATTGAATCATCTGTAGGTGATTTTGTCTTAAGGCGCTCAGATAGAGTATTTACTTATCAATTAGCCGTCGTGGTGGATGATCACTTACAAGAAATCACACACGTGGTCAGAGGTGAAGATTTATTGGACAACACTGCTAGACAAATTTATCTTCAACAACAACTCAATTACCCACAACCTCATTACCTTCACTTACCTTTGGTGCTGGATGACAACAACGAAAAGCTCAGCAAACAAACCAATGCAACTGCCATTACTTGCAACACCCCTGGTGAGGCATTAAAAGCTCTTCAGGCTGCCGCGCAACATTTGGGCTTGAATGGGGTTGAACTTTTTTGTAACGGCTCTGTCAGTCCTGACCCAAAAGAAGTGAATGAATCAGCGATCAAGCAGTGGTTAGAAACCGCTGTTGAGCATTATCGAAACACCCGTCTATAAATTTAAATGAGGCTTATTTTTTAAAGCCACCCAATAAAGCAGCTCTTGGCTTTGTGCCAGGCTGAATCGATGGCTTACTTACTTGATTACTTAATGCTAGATCAGAACTTGCAGCACCAGCCTGAGTGGTTGCCTCAGTTTTACCAGCCACTGACGGCTTTTCTTCTTTAGTTGTTGATGCCCGATAAGGCATGTAGAAAAATGGATCGCCCGCTGGACCATTTGTAGGATCAGGGACAGGCAAGCGAAGAAGCTTACGGTTCATCAACTTCTCAATATCAGCCAATAGTCTTTCTTCAGAGGCGTCCACCAATGCAATTGCATCACCTTGTGCGCCCGCACGACCGGTACGACCGATGCGATGTACATAATCCTCGGCATTGAATGGCAACTCATGATTGATTACGCAAGGCATATCTACAATATCAAGCCCTCTAGCTGCAACATCAGTGGCAACCAATACATCCATCGTGCCTTTTTTGAAG
>CAXNHG010000019.1:0-8364 GCA_964202085.1 Polynucleobacter sp.
TCATTGTTACCAGGTCAAGCAATCACCATGGAGCATGTGCTTGATCAAACCGCGATCACTTACCCATGGACCACTGTGACCATGATGAAGGGTGACATGATCAAAACGGTTCTAGAAGACATTGCGGATAACTTATTCAATCCTGATCCCTACTACCAGCAAGGTGGTGATATGGTGCGTGTGGGTGGCTTGCAGTACACGATTAATCCAATGGGACAAGCCAATAAGCGCATCAGTAACATGACTCTTAATGGCAAGTTGATTGATCCGAACAAGACCTACAAAGTGGCGGGTTGGGCTCCAGTGGCAGAAGAGGCAAAAGCTGTCGGTGGTGAGCCAATTTGGGACGTGGTGGCTAAATACCTTCGTGATATCAAGACGGTTAAAGCCAAGCAACTCAATATGCCCATCATTGAAGGCGCAAAAGGGAACCCCGGTATTGCCACATAAAACCATAAGATCAATGAATAAGACCAGCGATCAATTTAATTGTCAGTCTTTCTTTATTATTAAAAATAATTTGAAAAGTACTTAAAAGTCTTAACAATAAGATAAAGCCACAGGCTAATCGCCAAAAATGCCATAAAATGTAAGGCTTAAAAGGTCAAACCTCTATTTATGCCTGAAATTAACTTAAATTCCATTTCCAGCACCGTTCTTTGGTCCACATTTGTGGTGACCGTTCTTTTGGGCATCGTTTTACAGAAAACACGCTTTTGCACCATGGGTGCTATCACTGATATTGCCATCATGGGCGAGTGGACTCGCATGCGTCAATGGTTGTTAGCCATGGGTGTGGTCATTGTTGGCGTGGGTGTCATGACCTCGATGGGCATGATTGACACTGGTAAATCTATCTACACAGGCTCGCGCTTGACCTGGTTATCCACGATCGTGGGTTCTTCGATGTTTGGTTTTGGCATGGTCTTAGCTTCAGGTTGTGGCAGTAAAACTTTGCTGCGCATTGGTGCAGGCAATCTAAAGTCTTTGGTGGTCTTTTTGACTTTGGCTCTATCGTCTTATATGGCCTTAAGAGGCGTGTTTGGTGTTTTAAGAGTCAACACAACTGATACTGTATTTATTACTTTATCAACTCAGCAGGATTTACCCAGTGTGCTTACTGCTTCGATGGGTATAGCCAAAGACACTTTGCAGATCAGCTTGGCCCTCATCATTGGCGGCGCATTGATTTTGTTTGCGCTAATCAAAAAAGAATTCTGGAGTATCAATAATCTCTTGGCGGGCTTTGGCGTTGGTGCTGCTGTCCTCTCGGTTTGGTGGATTTCAGGGGTCTTGGGTTATGTTGCTGAAGATCCAAATACCTTGGAAGAGGTATTTGTTGCAACCAACAGTGGTCGGATGGAAAGCTTAACGTATGTAGCGCCTTATGCCTACGTGATTGAATGGCTGACATTCTTCAGCGACGCTAGCAGAAAAATAACTTTAGGTATTTCTTCGGTCTTTGGCTTGATCCTTGGTTCATTTATTTACTCCATTGTGACCAAGACATTCCATTGGGAAAGTTTCAGAAATGCAGAAGACACTGGCAATCATTTGCTCGGCGGCGTATTGATGGGTGTTGGTGGTGTGACTGCGCTTGGTTGCACGATTGGTCAGGGCTTGACTGGTATTTCAACATTGGCGATCAGTTCATTTATTGCCATTGCTGGATTCATTGTCGGTGCTACATTAGCAATGAAGTATTTGCAATGGAGAATGCTTCCGCCCCCTTGTGAGCCAATTTTAGGAAGCAATCATTCAAATCAACATTCAAACACTGGAGGATGTGGCATGCCACTTCAAATCGCTTGTCATACGGATCTATTTGGCACTTTAGGGCAAATAACTGCGCAGGATGTTGCTGAAATCGCTCGCCAAGGTTACAAATCAATCATCAATAATCGCCCAGATGGCGAGGCCGGACCACAGCAACCATTGAATGCTGAAATTGAAATGGCTGCAAAAGCATTGGGTTTAAATTACGCTTACTTGCCAGTTGTCAGCGGTCAAATCACTTTAGAGCAAGCACAAGAAATGGCTCACTTGCTTGAGATCATGCCTGGTCCTGTTTTGGCTTTCTGTCGTTCAGGTGCTAGATCAACTAATTTGTATATGTTGGCACAACAGCTTGGTTAATTAGTTGGAGTTAACGCTCATTGGGTTAGCTCTCGGTATTTTTGTTGGGGTGATCTTAGGTCTGACGGGTGCAGGTGGGGCTATTTTATCTGTGCCCCTCTTGGGTTTTTTCCTGCACTTGGAGGTTGCTCAGGCTGTCCCCATCGGATTATTGGCGGTGACTTTGTCTTCTGGCTTGGGCGCTTATCTTGGCTTTAAAGCAAAAATTCTCAGATATAAAGCCGCCTTTTTAATTGGCTGCGCCGGCGTGATTTTGTCCCCCCTTGGTATTTGGTTGGCTCACCAATTGCCCAATTGGCCTTTGGTCCTGCTCTTTGCCGCGATCCTTTCGTTGGTTGCTAAAAATATGTGGTCTCAGGCCCAAAAAGAATTGGCTGGTATTGAGGATGTATTGGGCCCGCCATGCCAACTCGATCAAACCATCGGCAAGCTCACCTGGACACTACCTTGCGCCAGAGCACTCGTTGGCTCAGGAGTCCTTGCTGGATTTTTCTCAGGCTTGCTGGGTGTGGGCGGTGGTTTCATCATCGCTCCCGCTTTAAAAAAATTCACCGACTTACCCATTAAATCAATCGTAGCAACTTCTCTGGGTGTGCTCACCATCATCTCAACGAGTGGTGTGCTATTTTCTAATTTTTATGGTGCAATGAACTGGTCTTTAGCTTGGCCATTTTCAACTGGATCCGTATTAGGGTTGTTACTGGGTCGACAACTGGTCAAGATTATTTCTGGACCTAGGGCTCAGCAAGCTTTTGCAATTTTTGCTATCTTGATTGCTATGACGATGTTGATCAAATTAACTTTCTAAATGAACGCCGAAGTTTCTCAAGCCAAAACCGTGTGGTTGATGAGGCGCAACTGTTCTTTTACGCCCAAGCAAGTGGGCATATTTTATTTATCCATGGTGTGTTTTTCAGGACTGATCACCACTTATTTTTGGTGGATTGGTGCGTGGATGGTGGTGCCTTTCACTGTGATTGAGTTATCGGTTTTAGGTATCGCATTGCTGATTTATGCAAGGCATGCCAGGGATTACGAAAAAATCACACTGCAAGATTCAGAACTGATCGTCGAATTGAGCATGGGATATAAAAACACCGTGACGCAGTGGAATGCCTTGTGGATCAGAGTCAATGAACCTGAGTCCTTGTATGACCGGAAAAAAAATTTGGTGGTTTTGGAGAGTGGGGATCAAACCATCTCGATTGGTCAATTCATTTTGGCTGAAAAAAGACATGATTTGGCCAAAGAAATCAGACAGGCACTAAGGCTTAGCTTGCATTAAAATGGCGGGATGAACCGACAACTCTTTAAATTCCTTGCACTGATTACATTTATAGCTATTTTTTCAGCCTGTGGCAAAGGCCCTGATCAGGAACCCCTTCCTCGATTGGTGAAGGTGGTAGTTTTGGGGCAGGTCAGCGAAGTGGCCCAAGAACTGGGAGCCATCAGGAACACTGGGGTTCTGCGTTTTGATGCCAGTGGCAAAGTGATGGAAGTTCTGGTTAAGTCAGGTGAAACAGTTTTTGCAGGCCAATCATTGGCACGCATCATTCCTAACAGCGTGTCTTCTGAATCCTCTGTGATGATCAGTTACCGCGCTACCAAGGCAGAATTGCAATCAGCCGAAGCTGATTTTAAAAGATACACCGATTTAAAAAACAAAAATTTCATTTCAGCCTCTGAATTTGATCGCCGTTTGGCAACCATTCAATCAGCTCGCGCCAAATATGAACAAGCCATTGAAAGTATTGGTTTTGTCACTTTAAGAGCTTTAGAGATTGGCAAGGTTTCTCAGATGAACATTGCTGTGGGGCAATTGATCAGCAACCAAGATGTTGTTGGAGCAATCATCACAGACAAAACAAATAAAAATATCACCAAAGAAAAATCGACCACCAAATCTTCTTTAAAAATTCCAACCACCGCCATCCACAGTGATGGCGTGAGTGTTTTTAAACTGACCCTTGATAAAGGATCTCAATCAACTGGAAAAATCAGTGCAGTCAAACTTGTATTAGGAAAGATCGATGATCAATCCGCTGAATTGGTGAGTGGCTTGGTGGCTGGGGACATCGTGATTGCCACCGGCTGGCATGCCTTGAGTGAAGGCCAGCAAGTCAGAATCGCCATCGCTGAAAAGGCGCAGTGATGTCTGATCGTTTTAATTTGTCACGGTGGGCGATTCAGAATAATGCGCTGACGCGCTACTTGATGATCGTTTTGGTCTTATTGGGCATTGGCTCTTACTTTCAGTTGGGCCAAGATGAAGACCCGCCATTTGCTTTCAGAGCCATGGTGATTCGCACCCTGTGGCCCGGTGCAACTGCAATTCAAGTTTCTGATCAAGTCACCAACAAGATCGAGCGAACCTTGCAAGAAGTTCCAAGTATCGACAAGATTCGCAGTTTTTCTCATCCTGGCGAATCAATGATCATCTTTTTTGCCAAAGACAGTACACCTGCCAAAGAGATTCCAAATCTTTTTTACACTGTTCGTAAAAAGGTGGGCGATTCAAAATCATATTTACCTATTGGAGTGCAGGGCCCTTATTTTGATGATGATTTTGGCGATACTTTTGGAGTCATCTTTGCCATGTCTGCGAAGGGCTATACGCCCCGTGAAGTGAGAGACTTTACAACCCAAGTAAGACAACGCTTGTTGCAAGTGAAAGACGTGGGTAAAGTGAATGTGTATGGCTTGCAAGATGAAATAGTTTACGTTGAGTTATCGCGAAAAAAGATGGCGCAGTATGGTTTGTCGCCAGCGGTGGTAGCACAGCAACTGAATCAACAGAACGCCATTGAAACTGGCGGGATGATTGAATCAACATCTTTTTCTATGCCCATCCGTGTGGGCGGACCCTTTGAGAACGTTGCAGATATCAAAGCAATGCCCTTACGCGCGCCATCAGGCGCATCAATTCGTTTGGGGGACATTGCCGAGGTTCGTCGTGATGTGATCAATCCAGCTCAAAGCAAAGTTCGTTTTCAAGGTGAAGAGTTGGTGGCATTAGGAATTTCAATGGCCAAGGGCGGAGACATTGTTGAGCTTGGTAAAACTTTGACCAAAGCCAGTCAGTTAATTGAAAAGGACCTACCAGCCGGTGTGACCCTGTCTTTGATTCAGGATCAGCCAAAAGTTGTTGCTGGATCAGTCAAAGAATTTTTAGTGACTTTGTTTGAGGCATTGATCATTGTTCTGGCGGTCAGTTTGTTAGCGTTAGGTTTGCATCGACACCCCTGGAGGATTGATCCAAGACCTGGTTTGGTGGTGGCCATCAGCATTCCTTTGGTGATGGCTGTAACTTTTTTAATCATGCATTTGGCTGGCGTGGGATTACACAAGATTTCCTTAGGCTCATTGATTATTGCCTTGGGCCTTCTAGTTGATGATGCCATCATCGTTGTGGAAATGATGGTTCGCAAGATGGAAGAGGGTTACGATCGCATGAAGGCTGTGACAGCAGCCTATGAGCTAACTGCGATGCCGATGTTGACGGGTACCTTGATTACAGCAGTTGGCTTTTTACCAATTGGTATTGCCAAGTCGGCCGTGGGCGAATACACCTTTGCTATTTTTGCCGTCACTGCAGCCGCTTTGATCATTTCTTGGTTTGTGTCTGTTCTATTTGTGCCTTACTTAGGATTCTTGCTATTGAAGAAACCTGCTCATGCCACTCCCGAGGGTGCGCAGCATGAACATTTTGATACACCGTTCTATGAGCGTTTTAGAGTGGTGGTTGCATGGTGTATTGATCATCGTAAAAAAGCCATCATGGCAACCATTGCAACATTTGTTCTCGGCATTGTTGGTATGAGTCAGGTGCAGCAACAATTTTTCCCTGATTCATCGCGCCCTGAAATATTAGTAGATATATTTTTAGCTGAAGGCTCTAGTTTTGAGGCGACTGAGTCTGCTGTGAAAAAAATTGAAGCAAAAATTTTGGAGCAACAGGGCGTGCAATCTGTCACCATGTGGGTAGGCAGTGGAGCGCCGCGATTCTTTTTACCCTTGGATATTATTTTCCCAAGATCCAATGCTGCTCAGGCAGTAATTGTGGCTGATTTACGTCATCGCGATCGATTAAATAAAGTCTTGCCCCGTATCTTAGAAGATGCTGCACCTGAAGCAAGACTGCGCGTCAAGTTATTGCCTAATGGACCACCTGTTACTTACCCAGTTGAATTTAGGGTCACGGGCGATGATCCAATCAAGCTTAGAACAGAGGCCAATCGCTTCATCGATGTGATGCGTCAGTCATCAATCGTTTATGGTGTTAAAGATAACTGGAACGAAAACCAAGCAGTGGCCAAAATTGATGTTGATGCAGCCAAAGCACGTGAATTAGGCGTTCCACCCCAAGTGATTGCGCAAACATTGGCGAGCCATTTTGGCGGGGTTGGTATTGGTCAATATCGAGAGGGTGATTTGTTGGCACCGATTGTTTTGCGTTTGCCTCGCGCTGAGCGCAATCAAATCAGTGATCTTAATGAAACCATGTTGACCACAATAGGTGGTCAATCAATCCCATTGGGCCGAATTGCAACCGTGAATGTTGTGTGGGAACCAGCCACCATTTGGCGTGAGAATCGCGAATACGCCATCACGCTTCAAGCCGATGTGATCCCGGGCGTTCAAGGACCGACTGCCACCGCAGAGTTGTTCAAAGAATTCAAACCCTTGATGGCCAAATTACCGTCTGGTTACAAAGTAGATATCGGCGGTTCTGTAGAGGAAAGTTCACGCGGTCAAGATTCCATCAATGCCGGTATACCGGTGATGCTATTTATCACCTTCACGTTACTCGTGATTCAGTTGCGCAGCAGCTCTCGTGCCTTCTTAGTGGTGCTGACAGCACCTCTGGGTATCTCAGGAGTGGCATTGACCCTACTTTTATTCAACAAACCATTTGGCTTTGTGGCTTTATTGGGTTTTATTGCTTTGCTGGGAATGATCATGCGCAATTCAGTGATTTTGATTGATCAAATTGAGCAGGGTCGCTCTGCTGGCATGCCAGCAAGAGAGGCCATCATTCATGCCTGCGTCACGAGGTACAGACCGATCATCTTGACGGCAGCCGCAGCAGTGTTGGCGATGATTCCTTTGTCGCGAAGTGTGTTCTGGGGTCCGATGGCAATTGCGATCATGGGTGGTTTGATGGTGGCGACTGCTCTGACCTTATTGGCCTTACCAGCAATGTATGCTGCTTGGTTCAAAATTGATAAAAATACGGCTTGAGATACAGCCTGAGATACATTCACGACTTAAAGATTCACTCACATGCATACTCCAATTCCTGAAGAAAAAATATTCGTTCATGAATCCATCATCCCAATTCGTTGGGGTGACATGGATGCCTTTGGTCATGTGAACAATGCGGTGTATTTTCGTTATATCGAACAAGCCCGCATCAATTGGTTAGACAGTCTGGGCTTGAACTTTGCGCAAAGTGAGCAGGGCGTTGTGGTGGCAAGCGCCTTTTGCAACTTCATAAAACCCGTTGAGTACCCAGCAGATCTCATCATCAAAACCTACATTGCCAATCCCACCCGAGTGGGCTTGGATACCTTTAATGTGATGTCTTTAGTGGGTGATCCTGAAACGGTTCGAGCAACTTCAGGGGCAACGATTGTTTGGGTGGACTTTAAGACCCAAAAAGCAGCTTCTTGGCCACCTGAATTAAAAGCCAAGCTGGCTATCTAAAAAATCAATTAAATCCCTTATTCAGGCTTTTTCAGTAAAGACGCCAATAAAGGGTTGAGCTTTTTCTCAGAATTCTTTTTATTCGCACCCTTGGGCTGGGGGGCTGAATTCTTCATTTGGTTCACCACTGCTGATCTCGCGCTTTTGTAAAGGTCTGTTTTTTTCATTGTTTGCTTCGCATGTTGTGGTTATTTCTCGATAATAATTTATGACTTATATCATTGATTTATATGATATTTTTATTTTAAACGGTACATGGCACCAATAGCAATCAATTTCAGGTAATTTGTCATTATATGAAGCGCAATCTCTTGCCAGAAACCTAAGTCTTATATAAGATATAAGTCTTGAAGATTGCTTGTTATTTGCCAATATAGAGAGGGAAACACCATGTTGAAAGCCTATCGTGATCATGTTGCCGAGCGCGCAGCCCTAGGTATTCCGCCATTGCCATTGTCAGCTCAGCAGACCAGTGAGTTGATTGAATTGCTTAAAAATCCACCAAAAGGTGAAGATGCAACT
>CAXNHG010000020.1:0-8184 GCA_964202085.1 Polynucleobacter sp.
TATAGATGTGGTGGTTGAGTTGATTGGTGGTTATACGTTAGCTAAGGACGTGGTGTTGAAAGCCATTGAACATGGCAAACATGTGGTCACTGCTAATAAAGCGTTGATTGCTACGCACGGTAATGAGATTTTTGCAGCAGCCAAGGCCAAAGGTGTGATTGTCGCATTTGAAGCAGGCGTTGCAGGCGGCATTCCAATTATTAAAGCGCTACGTGAAGGTTTAGTAGCCAATAAGATTGAATGGATTGCCGGCATTATTAACGGCACTACCAACTTTATCCTGACAGAAATGCGTGATAAAGGCCTCGCCTTTGCTGATGTACTTGGTGAAGCCCAGCGCTTAGGTTATGCCGAGGCGGACCCGACATTTGATGTTGAGGGCATTGATGCCGCGCATAAGCTCATGATTATGGCTGCGATTGGTTTTGGTATTCCGATGCAGTTCGATAAAGTCTATACCGAGGGCATTACCAAGCTTGAGACCAAAGATATTCGTTATGCTGAAGAGCTTGGCTACCGTGTGAAACTATTAGGGATTACTAAACATAGCGACAACGGTATTGAGATTCGCGTGCATCCAGCTTTGATTCCTGAAAAGCGTTTAATTGCCAATGTGGATGGCGCCATGAACGCCGTGGTAGTGAAGGGTGATGCAGTAGGTCCTACGCTTTATTATGGCGCTGGTGCTGGCGCAGAGCCCACAGGCAGTTCAGTGATTGCAGATTTGGTTGATGTGGCGCGTATGCAAAACACAAGCATTGAAGAGCGTGTGCCTTACTTGGCTTATCACGATACAACGGCAACAGCGAGTACGCCTATCTTGCCTATTGGCGAAATTAGCACGGCGTATTATTTACGTATGCGTGCTTTAGACAAGCCAGGCGTTTTGGCTGAAGTGACGAAAATTTTAGGTGATAGGCAAATCTCTATCGATGCGATGATGCAAAAAGAACCGCAAGATGGTGAGACTGAAGCCGATATTGTGATTTTGACGCACATCACAGTTGAGAAAAATATGAATGCCGCAATTCAAGCGATTGAAGCCTTGCCAGCAATTGATGGCTCTGTGGTGAAATTGCGTATGGAAGAATTAAATAAATGAAATACATCAGTACCCGTGGGCAATCGCCTGCTTTAAGTTTTAGCGAAATTTTGCTGGGTGGTTTGGCGCCGGACGGTGGTTTGTATTTGCCAGAAAGCTATCCACAATTTAGCGACGGTGATTTAAGCGCGATGCGCGACATGAACTATCGAGATTTAGCCTTCGCGATTTTAACTCGTTTAATCGACGAGCAAGATGTTCCAGCGCAAGATTTACGCACGATTGTTGATAAGACTTATCGCGCAGAGGTTTATTGCTATACACGTAAAGGGCAAAATGCTGAAGACATAACGCCAACACTTAAATTAGAAAATAATCTGTATTTGCTATCGCTTTCAAATGGCCCAACGTTGGCGTTTAAAGACATGGCGATGCAACTGCTTGGAAACTTGTTTGAATATGTGCTCGCTAAAAAAGGTGAAACCACTAATATATTAGGGGCTACCTCTGGCGATACCGGTTCTGCTGCTGAATATGCCATGCGTGGCAAAAAAGGTGTGAGCGTATTCATGCTTTCACCA
Organism: Polynucleobacter sp.; assembly: GCA_964202085.1. Classification (GTDB taxonomy): domain Bacteria; phylum Pseudomonadota; class Gammaproteobacteria; order Burkholderiales; family Burkholderiaceae; genus Polynucleobacter. The sequence continues at coordinate 1,624 of CAXNHG010000020.1, forward strand.
CATCAAAAAATGAGCCGCTTCCAAGCGGCACAGATGTTTAGTTTGCAAGATAAAAACATCTTTAATATCGCTGTGAAAGGTGTATTTGATGATGCGCAAGATATCGTCAAAGCGGTCTCTAACGACCATGCTTTTAAAGCAGCAAATAAGATAGGTGCCGTTAACTCAATCAACTGGGGGCGTGTTGCTGCGCAAGTGGTTTACTACTTCAAAGGCTATTTTGCCGTGACGCAAAACAATTGCCAAAAAGCCAGCTTTGCGGTGCCATCAGGCAACTTTGGCAATGTATGTGCAGGCCATATTGCACGCATGATGGGATTGCCGATTGATAAGCTTGTTGTAGCGACTAATGAAAATGATGTGCTTGATGAGTTCTTCAAAACAGGCGTTTATCGCCCACGTGGTTCAGCGAACACTTACCACACCTCAAGCCCTTCAATGGACATTAGCAAGGCCTCAAACTTTGAGCGTTTTGTATTCGACTTGGTTGGTCGGGATTCATCAAAATTGCGTGAGCTTTGGTCATCAGTCGATGCTGGGGGCGCTTTTGATATTAAGCAAGCTGGCTTGTTTAAAAAAATTGCAGGCTACGGTTTTTTATCTGGCAGTAGCAATCATCTTCATCGCATGAATACCATCCGTGATGCTGAGTCTAAATACGGTGTTGTAATTGATACGCATACCGCTGATGGCTTGAAAGTGGCTTTAGAGCTGCGCGATGTGAATACGCCGATGCTGGTATTAGAAACCGCATTGCCTGTTAAGTTTGAAGATGCGATTGTTGAAGCTTTAGGCTATGCGCCAGAACGCCCAGAATCATTAGAAGGCATCGAAAATCTTCCGCAACGCTTCGAAGTGATGAATGCGGATGTGGATGCAGTTAAGGCTTATTTAGTTGCTAATACCTAAGTAGAGTTATCAAACGGAGCAAGTATGAAGCAATATCAAGACTTAGTTCGCCATTTACTGACACATGGCAACAAAAAAAAAGACCGCACGGGCACAGGGACGGTTTCTGTTTTTGGCTATCAAATGCGTTTTGATTTGAATGCAGGCTTCCCGCTTCTCACCACAAAAAAAGTCCATCTAAAATCCATCATTCATGAGCTACTTTGGTTTTTGCAAGGCAGCACGAATATTGCCTACCTAAAAGAAAATGGGGTGCGTATTTGGGATGAATGGGCCGATGAAAATGGTAATTTAGGCCCAGTGTATGGCTATCAATGGCGCAATTGGCCTAAGCCAGATGGCGCGCATATCGACCAAATCACGCAAGTCGTGAACATGATAAAGAGCAATCCTGATTCACGGCGCTTAATAGTTTCTGCTTGGAATGTCGCGGATGTGGATCAAATGAAGTTACCACCATGTCATGCGTTCTTTCAATTCTATGTTGCTGACGGCAAATTAAGCTGCCAACTTTATCAGCGCAGTGCAGATATTTTCTTGGGTGTGCCTTTTAATATTGCGAGCTATGCGCTATTGACTCATATGATTGCTCAGCAAGCTGGCTTAACGCCTGGTGAGTTTATTTGGACAGGCGGTGATTGCCACCTGTACTCTAATCACATGGAGCAAGTGAATCTTCAGTTATCACGTCAACCATTGCCTTTGCCAAAATTAAATATTCGACGCAAGCCTGCATCGATATTCGATTACGAATACGAAGACTTTGAACTCGTTGGTTATCAGCACCACGATCCGATCAAAGCTCCTGTAGCCATTTAATCAAAGGATTGTTGTGGAATTAGCCATCATTGTTGCGCGCGCTAAAAATGGTGTGATCGGTGTGAACAACACACTGCCTTGGCATTTACCGGAAGATCTCAAACACTTTAAAAATACCACCTTGGGTTGCCCGATCATCATGGGCCGCAACACTTGGGTATCTTTGGGTCGCCCACTGCCTGGCAGACGCAACATCGTGGTGAGTCGCAATCCAGAATTTAAAGCTGAAGGTGCAGAAATCTTCACATCTTTAGAGGATGCGATTGATGCGTGCTCTGGTGTTGAAAAAACTTTCATCATTGGTGGCGCTCAAATTTATGATGAAGCTTTGATGTATGTCGATAAGCTCATCATCACTGAAGTGGATATTGAGATCGATGGCAATGCTTTTTTTCCCAATGTCGACGACATGCTCTGGGAAGAAGTTTCAAGAGAAGAACATCACAATGGCACTTTGGCTTACGCCTTTGTGACCTACATCAGCAAGCTTTAATTAGTAAGCTTACTTAGTTAAATTCAGCGACTAATTTATTGCTTAATTAGCGACCACCCACCGTCATATTTTCAATCAGTATTGAACCAGTTTCTTTGGTGCCACGCACCAAGGTATCTGCACCAATGGCCACGATTTGTTTGAACATCTCTTTTAGGTTACCTGCAATGGTGATCTCTTCAACGGGATGAACAATCACGCCATTTTCAACCCAATATCCAAAAGCACCACGCGAATAATCACCGTTCACATAGTTAACGCCCTGCCCCATCAGATCAGTGACCAATAAACCAGTGCCCATTTTTTTCAACATGGCTGGTAAATCATCGGATGGTTTTGTTAAGCGGCTTTTAAATTGAAGTTGATGAGAGCCACCAGCATTTCCAGTGGTTTGCATACCCAATTTTCTGGCAGAGTATGTGGATAAGAAGTATCCCTGCACGACGCCTGCATCAATCACTTTGCGCGAACGTGTTCTCACACCTTCTTCATCAAATGGTGCGCTTCCAGTCAAACGAGATATGTGCGGCTCTTCCAATAAATCAATGTGTTTAGGAAAAATGGTTTTGCCTAAACTGTCTTGCAAGAAGCTGGACTTTCTATACAAAGCTCCACCCGAGGTTGCTTGCACATAAGCCCCCACCAAGCCAACCGCTAATGGAGCTTCAAATAAAACCGGGCAATGTCTGGTAGAAATAGATCGTGCACCCAATCTTGCCAAGGCTCTTTTAGCGGCATAAGCCCCAACGTCCCCTGGTCTGGCTAAATCTTCTGGCGAGCGAGCAGTTGTGTGCCAATCATCACGCTGCATGGCAGCGCCTTTTTTACTTGTTGCGCTGGCGATAGGGGTGCAGGCAATGTAATGACGAGAGATCGCATAGCCACCCATGAATCCATTACTGGTGCCCAACATAAAATGTGACCGCTGTGCAGAAACAGTTGCGCCATCACTGTTGGTGATATTTTTACTCACAGCAAAAGCACCTCGCTCAGCATCTCTGGCAATTTCTACCGCTTCTGCAGTATTGATATTCCAAGGATGGTACAAATCCAAATCTTTGGGATTTTTTTCTAATAAATCGGCCTCAGCCAATCCAGCACAATCATCTTCAGCGGTGTGCTGCGCAATGTGAAAAGCTGCTTTAACACTGGCTCTAAGAGATTCTTTTGAAAAATCACTGGTCCCAGCATTACCACGTCTTTGGCCCATGAACAGCGTGATGCCAGCTTGTTTATCAAGATTTTGCTCAATGGTTTCGATATTGCCTTTGCGAACCGAGACCGACAAACCGCTGCCCTCAGAAAGCTCTGCGGCAGCATCTGTTGCCCCTAAGGCCTTGGCTTCAGCCAATAAAAATGATACTAATTCTTGTAATTGTGTGGGTGAATGTGAAAACATTCCGCAATCATAGCTAGAATTGACGTATGAGTGCAAAAAATACCAATACTAAAAACACAAAACGCCAACATCCAGACGAAATATGGATTGGCTTGATTTCAATTTCAGACCGTGCCAGCAGCGGGGTTTATCAAGATGAGGGCATTCCAGCCCTTGAATCTTGGTTTGCCAAAGCCCTGAGCTCACCTTGGCACGTGGAGTCTCGCTTGATTCCTGATGAAAGAGAATTGATTTCCAAAACCATTCAAGAGTTGGTTGATGATGTTGGTTGTGACTTGGTTTTAACCACTGGAGGTACAGGGCCTTCCAGAAGAGATGTGACGCCCGAGGCAACGTTGGCAGTTGCCAGTAGAGAAATGCCGGGCTTTGCTGAGCAAATGCGCCAAATCAGCCTTAAATTCGTTCCTACGGCGATTTTGTCTAGGCAAGTTGCCGCACTTCGCGAAATCGAGAACCATGCGGCCTTGATCATCAATCTACCAGGGCAACCAAAAGCCATTCAAGAAACCTTAGAAGGCCTAAAGGATGCTAATGGCAAATCAATCGTTCCAGGTATTTTTGCAGCTGTGCCTTATTGCATCGATTTGATCGGTGGCCCCTATGTAGAGACCAATGAAACCGTGATCAAAGCATTCCGCCCTAAATCAGCAATCAGGGCAAAGTAAGAAGATGGAGCTCATTACCTCAAACCAAGGTACAAGCCGATAGGCACGAAGATCATCGCGGATAAGTTGCCAAGCAGAACAATCGAAGCAACCAGTTCAGGATCTTGCTTATTACGATCAGCCACCAAGAAATTCAATACTGCTGGCGGCAAACTCGCAAACACAAATAGAAGACCTTTTTGAAGATCGGTCATTTCAACAAACGGTGCGATGATCAAAGCCACTGTCAGCCCCACAATCGGGCAAATCGCTGCCCCTAAAAATCCTTCACGCCAATGTTTTAAATTGGCGTCTTTCATGCGCACACCTAAAGAAAACAACATCAAGGGCACAGTGGCATCGCCCAATAATTTGATTGATTGGTACAGAGGCTCTGGCAAGGTGTAAAGGTGTTTAGTGCTTGAAAGGAAAATACCCAAGATCGTGGCGATCACCATCGGATTAGCAAACACGCCTTTCACCGAAGCCCTGGGGTTGACTAACTTGACCCCCAGCGTGAAGTGCATCAAGTTAGAGATCGCAAACAATGCAACTGCAGGGGCTAAGCCCGCAGTCCCAAAAGCAAATACTGCCAAAGGCAACCCCATGTTGCCGCAGTTATTGAACATCATCGGTGGCACAAATGTTTTAGGGTCCATGCCTGATATCTTGGCAATCGGCCAGGCCAAAATACCCGAACCTAAAACCACGGCAACGCCACACAGCAACAAGTTCCACTGGTCGAGCAATTCAAAGTCTTTGCTGACAAACGCAGAAACCACCAGAAGCGGTGCAATCACATCCAAGGTTGCACGATTGATGCCTGACATATCAGGGTGAGCTTTACGACCGTATAACCAACCCACCAAAATGATCAACACCACCGGTGTGATGATGGCAGCGATTCGGATAAACATATTGGCGTCTTGAGAAAGCATATTTTTCTTTTGTGGAGTTATTTCTTAGTTGCTTATTTATGAGTTTGCTTATCTATGGGGTTAACTACCCATGCTCTCAGTTATCTTCAACGATTGGTTCATCGCCAATAGTTGGAATAAAAAGTTTTTCTCTGTAATAACGCAACTCTTCTACTGATTCAATGATGTCAGCCAAAGCAGTGTGTGCTTGCTGCTTTGAAAAACCCTTGGCGATTTCAGGCTGCCAACGTTTACATAATTCTTTGATGGTCGAAACATCAATATTTCGATAATGGAAGTAAGCTTCTAACTTAGGCATATAACGATTCATGAAGCGGCGATCTTGATGAATGGTATTGCCGCACATCGGAGAAATACTTGATTTCACATGTTGCTTTAAAAATGCCAAACACTCTGCCTCAACCTCTACCTCAGTCAAAATAGACGCCTTCACTTTGTCAATCAAACCAGATTTACCATGAGTGCCTTTATTCCAAGCATCCATGCGATCTAAAACAGCATCTTCTTGGTGGATCACCAAAACAGGTCCTTCAGCAACAATGTTCAAATCTCCATCGGTTACGATCATGGCAATTTCTAAAATACGGTCTGTTTCTGGCAAAAGACCGGACATCTCCATATCTACCCAAACCAAGCGATCATTTTTTCTGGTTGTGCTCATTTGTATTTGCTGATTCCTGTTATTTTTTACTGCTAAATTGTGCTGTCAATCAGTTGATTTTATTGAGATTGATGAAACTTTATGCAAAACGACTGCTTCCCTCAATAAAACAGCATTTTGGTGATTATTACACCTGTGGGGTCATTGTCACATTTTAAGAATTTCAAAGGTACTTCAATTGGTATAGCAGCCAGTTTCTAATGTCTGCTATCTAAGTGGGCCCTTTATTCGCTGACCTCATAGTTATGTAAAAATAGGTCCACTACTTAGGATTTTTTGATTAAATTCTCAACATTTTTAGCGAACTCATGACATTTACTTTGATTTTTCTTTTGGGCTTAATCCTCAGTGTTGTAACTCGATACTATTTGGCTTCACGCCATATGCGGCACATTGCTGTGCATCGTGATCAGGTTCCAGCAGAATTTGCCAGCAAAGTAACACTCACCGATCATCACAAAGCGGCTGACTACACCATGACTAAATTACGTCTTGGTTTATTCGAGATTGCCCTATCAGTGGCTATTTTGATTGGCTTCACCCTGCTGGGTGGCTTGCAACTTCTGCATGACTTCACTTTGGATTTATTGGGACCTGGCGTTCCACAGCAAATCGCTTTATTGGTGTCCATTAGTTTGATCACGGGCATCATTGATTTGCCTTTTTCATGGCATCGTCAGTTTGGCATTGAAGAGAAA
>CAXNHG010000021.1:0-8065 GCA_964202085.1 Polynucleobacter sp.
GATGGCCACTTTATCTTGATCTGTTTGTCCCATCAAGCAAAAGTACTCTGGCAGTACCATGACGTCGGCACCGGCTTGTTTTGCCGCTTGGATTAATTTTTCGGCCGTTTGTAAATTTTCTTCAACAGAATCAGTTGAAGTCATTTGAATTGCGGCCACAGTTAGTTGATTGAGACTCATTAACTTGATATTAACTCTGATCTACTTTTTCGTGGGAGTTTGTTGCTTTAACAACGATTTATCTCGAATCTCTTTCAATTGTTTTTCATCCAGCGGCTTACCCTTGTTATCGAGTGCAATGATTTGAGGGTTTGCCCATGTGCCTTGAACAAGGTAATCTAATTGGAACAACTTGCTAACTTCATCTGCAATTAAATATTGACCAACCATGGTGCTTAAGCCAATGATTGGGTTGATGAATGTGTAGGCCAAGGAAGCAGAGCCAGCATTGAAGTTCGGAATAACCGTTATTCTGATATCTTGGTTTTCCTGAAGTAAATCTGCGTTACCAGTCAAGCGAATATTTCCCTGAGGCCCTCGCATACTTAAATCTTTGATGTTTGTAATGCCATTATTGATAGAGCCTGTTGAGGTGATTCTGTCAAAAGGAGTTCCCTGGGAAACAATTGGTTTTAGTACCCCACCAATATCCAATGTTGCAATTCTGCTTAAGCCTTGGAAGCTAAGAACCCCAAGTAGTCTTGCAACCCCTGGGTCGACTTGCAAAATTGTGCCTTTAATCAAATCTAAAGATAACTCTGCATTCAAAGATTTGATATCAAAACTGTACGGAGCATTCGCCCAATAAATTTGCCCCACCAGCTTTCCAGATCCATCATCAATTGCTTTTGGAAAGCCCAGTTTTGATAAAATCTTGCCAGCATTATTGATGTCTAAATCAAAATTTAATTCTGTTTTGCCGGCATTTAATTGTTTGGTTTCTTTTGGAAGAGTCCATCTGCCAGTTGCATTAATCTTGGCATCAGCCATATTTAAAGATAACTTTTCAATCTTCCAGTCATTTTTATCATTGCTGGCAATCAATTCCATTTGCCCGTAAGACTTATTGTTAAAAATAAGCTCATCGGATTGAATATCTAGGGCAGGAATTTTTTGAATGCGTTTGTTGACGCTCTTAGTGACGGTATCGCCAGTTTCAGTATTCTCAATCACCAACTGCTGCAGGCGTGCAGTTAGCTTTCCTTGAGGGAAGCCTGGCCTCGCCGATTTCCATTGCACCAAACCTTTGGCAACTGGTGACTGAATGCTGGCATGCCATTGTTCTTTATCGTGAGTGGCTTGCAGAGAAACATTTTTAAATGACTTATCAACGAGTTTAAGATTTTTAATGTTCACTGAAATAGTATCAATATCAAAATCTGAGCCTGCAGCATTAGCGCTTGTTTGTTTTGGCGATTCTGAAAAGTTCTTGTCTAGCCAGTTCTGCCAAATTGATATATCTAGTTGATCTAAAAGGATGGTGCTTGAAAAACCATTTTGTGGTAAGTAACCAGGAGCATTAATGCCGATACCAAGACGTAATTTTTGACTGGCACCGGAGATAAACTTCGCATCAATGATCTTGCCAACTTTTAATTGGCCTGAAGTGGACTTGTCTGAAGCTTCACTTAAATTACTTAAGGTGAATTGCCCTGTCAAAGACTGACCAGATTTTTTATTAAATGGAGCCGGGAATCGAGAATTCAGTTGATCTAGCTTTAACCCTAAATCTAACTGATAGCCTTTTGAACCAATCGCAAGTTTTCCATCATAAGAAACCGAGCCATTTAATTGTGCTTGAATTTTCTTGATCTCAGATGAGTCTGAAGTATTCAAAGCCTGAATCAATTGATTGATATCAACCTTGCCCGACACCTTCATATCAGATGATGATTGCCAAGGCAATTTACTGGCGTTATCAATTAAAAGTTCTCCGCCCAGTAATTGAACCCTTAAGTTTCGACCAGTGATGTTTTCTTCAGAAAATAAAATATCTCCCGTTATTTGTTGAATGTCGAGTTTTTGATTGATTTTGGCTTGATTTTGATCTAGCTTCACTTCGCCTTGTAATTTGGTTTCTTTGGTGTCATTGATAGGCATGTCAATATTGATTTTTAATTGAGCATTACCTGAAACTTCAATTTTCTTGCTGATTGCCTCGATGCTCTTTCCTGATGGGCTATCAACATAGTATTTGAGCAACTCTTGAGTTGAGCCCTTGGCAATACCGTTAACTTTTAGTGTTGCAGTGGGGCTAACAATATTCTCAATGACTCCCTGGATAGCGCTCAGCTGAACACTTTCAAAAGAAGCGCTTTTTAAATCAAGTTGAAGTTTGGGGCCTCTGAATGAAACGGTGCCATTGATATCAGAAAAATCTGACCATTGCCCCTGTTTCTTATCGTTGGTGGGTGCTGGCGAGTACTGCACTTGTTCGATCGGGAAGTTGAGTTCAAAAATACCCGGAAACTTAGTATCAAACGGGATGTGCAGTGGATCCCCGTGAATATGAATTTGGCCATTGCGGATGCGACCTTCTTTGAGCGCCGCATTTAAGTATGCTCTTGAGTCTTTAGACATTTCCAAGGGAAAGTATCTGGTCAAATTTTTAACAGAAGCTTCTTGAATATCTGCCTTGATATAGAGATCGGCGGGCTTTTTAGCAGTCTTTGCTTTGTAATTTGCATCAAAAACTAAATTAATTGAATCATTCTTGAGCTTAAGCTTGCTGACCTGAAACTCTGGCTGGCCATCTTTTTTGAGCCATTTAATTTTGCCCTTGATCAGATCGAGTGCAAGGTTATCGTTTTCTAAGATTTGAGGCAGGGCGATGAATGCATCCTCACTATCAAGGGTGAGTTCGCCACCAAGTTCGGTTGCATAAAGTCTACCCGTCATATTTGCAATTGAGAGTAACCCTTTTTTCTCTGGCTTGAGATGGGACTTTTCAAAATCAAATGAAAGTTTGTAGTGGGATTCATTGAATCCTGGAATTTTTATATTAAACGGTAGCTTGCTTGCCTGTGCATGCCAATTGGCGTCTAGATTTTTTAGCATCCCTGAGGGTTGATACTGTTTGATGAATTCGGTGATGTCTTTTGGCAGTGGAAATTGTTTGGCCAATTGCTCAACAAGATTAATATCAATTTCATCAACATTAAGCCCAGCATGAGTAATGGCATCAATATTTGCAGCCATATCCCAGTACACGCTGATGCCATTCAATTCTTTTGAGGCAGACTTTGCATCAACCTGCCATTTAAGTAAGGGCGCACTGACAGACATTTTTTTGCCGGAGGTTCTTTGCTCGAGCTCTGCATCCACTCTTGAAATTTTGAGTGGGGTGCCTAAGCGGGGCCATTCAATGTGTAGATTATGTGCGGCAAGCTTTGTTGAGCCTCCATCGAGTGCGCCACCATCCATATGGGCGTCTCCTTGAGAGTTCAGTTGACCAGAAATAACGTTGATGGGGCTGTCAAATAATTGGTTGATCTTGGCGATATTAAGTTCATTGACTTGCCATTCAAGTCTGCCGATCCAGTTTTTCCAGTTGCCCGCATTACCAAAAAAGCTGTGTCTGAAGTCAGCTTTGATGAATGCTGTATTTGAATGCCAAGGGGTCTTGAGGTTTAAGTCGATAGCATGCTTGAACCAGGAATTTTTTAATGCAAGGGATTCAATGTCTATTGAGTATTGACTACTTTGAAAGCGCTGATCTAGCCAGTTAATCTTGGCATTTTTAATTTCAAGGCTGTCTTGTTCGAAAAGCCAATTACCAAATTTATAGCCTGCCGTTGATTGATCTAATTTGATGCCTGCAATATTCCAGTTACCTTTTGAATCACGTTGCACCTGAATCAAGGCATCTTCAAAGCTCAGGTCATGAAAATGAGGCTCTAGTTTCCATAGGGATTCCCAGGATAATCTTCCAGTTACCTGAGGAATGCTTAATTTAGGAGAATTAGAGTCGCCAATTTCATAAAGCTTGATATTGTCAATTTTGAATGCTGGCCATAGAAAATCCCAGCCAGTTTCGATATTTTCAATTTTTAAATTGACGCCCAGCGTTTGACTGATTGTCTGCTCAAAAGAAGCCTTATTTTTTTCAACCTGTGGCCATATGTAAAAGCGTGTAAGCAGGTGGGCCGCAACAAAAAGTATCGCAATCAACAAAAGAAGCCATTGGGCTCTTTTTTTCCAAATGGCAAGGCTGTTCTCGCGAACTTTAAGTTTGCGGATGACTTCCAGGGGGTTGAAATTGGATAACCATGACATTTTTATAATTATGCTGTAGCCGAGCAGGTATTGATAGCGATACCATGATACCTATGACAACAATTCACCCTAAACTTTCCGCCCTTTTAGACCATTCAGCCTATGCTGTGCGTTGGTTAACTGCCCGACCAGAGTGGTGTTCAGAAGTTGGTGAAATGGCCACAAGCCCTGTGAGCGAATCCGTGATTGATGATTTGCTGAAATCCGCACTGCCAACTGTGGCAGGTCAACCTCTGAGTATTGATGATTTGGCTGCTAATTTGCGCCTGGCGCGCCAAAAATTCATGTTACTGATAGCTGCTCGAGATTTTAATGGAGCTGCTGATGTTCAAGAGGTCACGCAAGCCATGAGTTGCTTTGCTGAAAAGGTCACTGCGATGGCGCTAGAGGCGATTCACCAAGATATTAAGCCCATGGTGGGTGAGCCCTTGAACCAGCAGGGCAATTACTCGCCCATGATAATTGTTGGTATGGGCAAATTAGGTGGGCGTGAGCTCAATGTTTCATCAGACATTGATTTGGTTTTTTTGTACGAAGAAGATGGTGAAACCCAAGGTGGTTCAAAAAGTATTTCGCATCAAGAGTGGTACGCCCGTGTTGGCAAACGACTGATTGCCTTGTTGAGCGAATTAAGGTCTGAGGGTTTTATATTCAGAGTGGATATGCGCTTAAGACCCAATGGCGATTCAGGGCCTTTGGCCTGCGGCTTGGGAATGCTGGAGGAGTACTTTACTGTGCAGGGGCGCGAATGGGAGAGGTACGCCTGGATCAAGGGGCGAATGATTTACCCCTTACCTGATATGCCGGCCTATGAACGATGCAAAAAAGGCCTACAAGATTTAGTCAAACCTTTTGTTTACAGACGTTATCTTGATTTCGGCGTGATTGCGGCAATCAGAGAGCTGCATGGTCAAATTCAGCAAGAAGCTGAAAAGCGCAGCCTGTTACATCCAGAAAGAGCTGCGGATGTGAAGTTGGGGCGCGGAGGAATAAGAGAAATTGAATTCATGGCGCAAATGTTTCAATTGGTGCGGGGTGGTCAAGATCCAGGGCTGAGGATTCGCCCTACTTTAGAGGTATTAAAGGCTGTTTTTGAGCGTCAGTTAATTGGTCCGGTGGAGCTTGATCAACTCACCAATGCCTATACCTATCTCAGAAAACTAGAGCACCGCTTGCAATATTGGGAGGATGCTCAAACACACCACCTTCCTGCAGATGACGCTGCGCAACAAAGGCTTGGTGTTGCGATGGGGCATGCCACGTTAGATGAGTTTAAAAAACAATTGGCGCAACACAGAGATAACGTGGCCAAATTATTTGCTGATGCCTTTGTATTGAAAAAGCATCAAGCAGAGGCTGATTTGAATGAAGCCAATCTTGCCGTATGGGCGCCTTCTACTGACTATCCCGCTTTGAATGAAAAATGGAATGAGTGGTGGGGTAGTGCGCGCTGGCGTTCTTTGTCAGATTCATCGAGAAGAAAGTTCACGCAGTCAATGTCTGCAGCTATGAAATATGTCGAGCAGCAGAGCTGGGGCCCATCAAGATCTGATGAGGTCATGGTGAGAATGATGAATTTGCTAGATTCAATTTCTAGGCGCTCATCGTATCTTGCGCTGTTGAGTGAGTATCCTCATATTTTGAGTAGACTCATCTCATTAATTTCTGCCTCTAAGTGGGGAACTGATTATCTGATTCAGCACCCACACTTATTAGATGATCTATTAACCGGTCAAGGTCAATACACCCCAGAAGACCATTCTGCGGTTTATTGGACAAAGCTAAAGGCAGATATCAATATTCTGCTTGATGACGCGATGGACAACGGCGATCAAGCTGAACAAGCCATGGATATTTTGAGACAAGTTCATCACACCGAGACATTTCTGACTTTGTTAGCAGAATTAGGCATTGGACGGAACGAACAATTGCCAATTGAAAAAGTGAGTGATCGACTCTCTGCCTTGGCTGATTTGATCCTTGGTTTAACTCTTGAAAGAGTTTGGCCCCTGGTTGCGAAAAAGTTCCAGCTAAATGAAGTGACTCCCCCTTCTTTTGCGGTGATTGCTTATGGCAAGCTTGGTGGTAAAGAATTGGGGTACGCATCAGATTTGGACATCGTGTTTTTATATGACGCCCCTGAGGATGATCAAAATGCAGGCGAGATCTATGCTTTCTATGCAAGACGTTTGATTGCCTGGCTCACGGCATCAACTTCGGCAGGCATTCTTTTTGAAATCGATACCCGTTTAAGACCCAATGGCGCAGCAGGACTATTGGTGACCAGTATTGATTCATTCAGACGATATCAACTGCGAGAAGGGGATAACTCTGCCTGGCTTTGGGAGCATCAAGCTTTAACGCGCGCTCGTTTTTGTGCTGGTGATATTGTAATTGGTGAGAAGTTTGAAAAAATCAGATCAGTAGTGTTGGCGCAAGAAAGAAATGAAGTTTTACTCAAGCAAGAAATTCTAGATATGCGTCAAAAGGTTAGCGAAGGCCACCCTAACGACTCAGACCTATTTGATATCAAACATGACAGTGGTGGAATGGTTGATATTGAATTTATTGTTCAATATTTAGTCTTGCGTTTCAGCCAAAGCCATCCAATACTTTTGGGAAACTTGGGAAATATTGCTTTGTTATCTCTGGCCAGCAAAGAAGGCTTGATTCCAAGCGATCAAGCACTGCAGGCCGCGAATGCTTATCGCCTTTATCGTGAATACCAGCACCGCATCAGATTGGATGGTGCTGATAAGACCAGGGTGTCTCAAGATGAAATGGATTTAGCTTTACTTGAAGCGAGAGATTGCGTTAAGAAGCTTTGGGAAAAAGTTTTACTTACCAAGTAATTCGCGGGCGTGACGTCTGGTGGTGTCTGTGATTTCAGCGCCACCAAGCATTCTTGCAATTTCTTCAACTCGCTCTTGCCTGCTCAAAATTTGCATACTAGAAATGGTAACGTTACCTTGACTTTGCTTAGCAACTTTCCAGTGTTGATGACCTTCTGCTGCTACTTGGGGTAAGTGAGTCACACACAAGACTTGATGCGCTTGCCCCAATTCTTTTAGGCGCTTTCCAACCGTTTCAGCAACCGCTCCGCCAATTCCTGAATCTACTTCGTCAAAAATCAAAGTTGGTATTTGACTGGCTTCAGAGGTGATGACGCTGATGGCCAAACTGATGCGGGCTAATTCACCACCAGAGGCTACCTTGGAGAGTTGCTTGGGTGTTGCGCCAGGATGGCCGGCGACCAAGAATTCAACTTGTTCTAAACCGTGAGCATTGCCTTCTTCAAGAGCTTCAATTTGAATTGCAAAAACACCGCCAGACATCGCTAAATCTTGCATGGCAGCAGTCACTAAGGTCTCTAATATTTTTGCTGCTGCGATTCTTTCTTGACTTAACTTTTTGGCACTCTTTGTATAGCCCGCCAAAGTTTTGCTGAGGTTTTGTTCAAGAGCACCCAAGTCTTGTGAGTTTTTAAGCGCAGTGACTTGTTCCTGAATCTCTGCCCATTTTTCTGGGAGATCGTTCGGTGTTACTTTGAATTTTTTGGCGGCGTTGTGAAGTGCCTTGAGGCGCTCTTCAACAGTTGCTAGACGCTCAGGATCGACATCTATCTTTTGTAAATAACGATTTAGGCTGTGACTTGCTTCACCAATTTGTATTTGCGCAGATTCAATGGCGATTTTTGCATCTTCTAAGTTGCTGTCAAGCTTGGCTAAATCAGCAATCTCATGGAATGCTTTTGAGAGTAATTCTTCGGCATTACCTTCTTGATCTTGGA
>CAXNHG010000022.1:0-7611 GCA_964202085.1 Polynucleobacter sp.
AGAAGAGATCAGCATTCGTGGCGATACCCTTCCGGAGCATGAGACCTTGGGCCGCATCAGAATCCAATGTAATCGCATGCGCAGGTATTTTTCCCCTGAGGGTGTTGCTATCGGCCACATGATTCGCAATAGACCCCCTTGGATGACAGATGATAATTTTCAGGAGGTTTCTGAGCATTCGGAAAAATTATCAGCTCTGATTCAGGAGCTTGATCACTTGTACGAGCGAGCGAAGGTATTACAAGATGAACAATCTGCGCACGTTGCCCAGTTCAATGCCAACAATTTACAAGTTCTATCCACAATGACTGTGATTTTTTTGCCGATGACTTTGATCACCGGCATCATGGGCATGAACATGGGTGACCTACTCGGTCTGGAATCCTCGTTTTATGAAGTCATATTCTTTATGATTTTGGCCGGTATTTTCATGTTTAGTTATTTGAAAATTAAAAGGATTATGTAGAACCCCACTTTATTTTAAAATAGCAGGATGATTTCATTCAAATGAAATAATTTTCATGAATCATTGACTTCACTTACTGTAATGAAGGGTGTCGCGATGAATGAATTTGATGATTTGGTAGTCAATCCAATAGGCAAAAAAAATCTCACTGAGTTAATAAATCCTCAACGTCGGAATATTGTTATTTCTTCAGCAATCGCCATGTTGTTTTCTCAAAATACAATGGCTGCTCAGGAAAAAAAGGGGTCAAAACTTTTCTCATTCGACTCAGTTTCTTATAGCCTCGCTAATGACGATATTCAATTGCCAAATGGTTATAAATGGTCTGTTGTGGCTGCTTGGGGTGACTCTATCAATGGTAATACCAAGAGCATTTCTCCGGATGTATCTGATAGCGCAATTGAACAAGAGCTACAGTTCGGAATGCATCACGATGGTTGCGCTTATTTCCCTTTGCCTGTCAATAATTCTGGCTCTGTCAAGGGCATTTGGGTCACCAATCATGAATACACCGATGATGGTTTATTGCACACCGATGGCATGGCCACATGGACTGCTGATAAAGTCAAAAAATCGCAAGCCGCTCATGGCGTAACCGTTGCCGTCATTGAAAAATCTGCTGGTGGTGAATGGACTGTTACAGCTGACAAGCGTGCAAGAAGAATCACAGCCAACACTCCCTGCCACGTCAGCGGCCCAGCAGCTGGAAGTACTTATTTGAAAACCTCGGCTGATGAAAAAGGTCGTGAGGTTCTTGGCACTCTTAATAATTGTGCTAATGGGGTGACACCATGGGGCACCTATTTGACCTGTGAAGAAAACTTCAATGGTTATTTTGTTAAAACTGATAAGCCTAATCTTGCAGAATCACGAGTGGGTGTGAATAACAAGGGCTTTGGTTACAGATGGCATGAATTTGATGAAAGATTCAGTCTTGATAAACATCCAAATGAAATCAACCGTTTTGGTTGGGTTGTTGAAATTGACCCACAAAATCCTGATTCTAAGCCTGTCAAGAGAACAGCACTTGGCCGATTTAAGCATGAAGGCGCATTTGTCACTATAGCTAAAAACAAAAAAGTGGTTGTCTATATGGGCGACGATCAAAAAAATGAATATGTTTATAAATTTGTTTCTAAAAAATCTTTCAATGAAGCAAACCCAAAAGAAAATGTAAATTTATTGGATGACGGTACCTTGTTTGTCGCTCGATATGATGCAGATGGACTTGGTCGTTGGATTGCTCTTGTGCACAATCGCAATGGTTTGACGCCGGCCAATGGATTTCCTGATCAGGCCTATATCGTTGTTAACTCCAGACTGGCCGCTGACTTTGTCGGGGCAACACCTATGGATCGTCCAGAATGGATTGCAGTCCATCCTCAGACAAAAGATGTTTATGTGACCTTGACCAACAACACCGACCGTGGCGCCACAGTGAATTTGAATGCCGCCAACCCGAGGATATTTAATTCTTTGGGGCATATTTTGCGCTGGACTGAGGCTAATGGAGATAGCTCTGGCACTGTATTCAAATGGGAAATTTACACTCTTGCAGGTGACCCGCACAGCAAGAAACCACATTTGAGAGGCAACGTGATAGGCGATACTTTTGGGGCGCCCGATGGATTATGGTTTGATAAAAGAGGTATCTTATGGACTCAAACAGATATCTCAACCTCTGCTTTAGGTAAGGGTGATTACGCCCATTTACCCAACAATGCCATGTATGCCTCAGATCCTCAAACCAGAGAATTCAGAAGATTTTTAATTGGGCCTAAGGGTTGTGAAATTACAGGCGTTGATATGACGCCTGATATGAAGACCATGTTTATCAATATTCAACATCCTGGTGAATCTCCATCCGAGCGATCAGACCCAATTAAACCTAAAGTTATTTCAAGTTGGCCAGACAAGGATAAATTCACCAGGCCTAGGTCAGCCACCATCGCTATTTGGCGTTCAGACGGAAAAATGGTTGGGGAATAGCATTACCAAACATAAAAACTAAAAAGTTATTTTTTAGATTGGCGAAAAATAAGCGATTCATGGCTGAATGAATATGCATTGATTCGTCAATTGCTCGATTAAATAGGGTAGCCACGATTTCCTCTAAGACTTAGGGTGCGCCTTCGAGCCCTGCTAGACTGCTTTTTTCAACCTTAAAAAAATTAGCGCCACCACACCAGCAATCATCAAGTACATAGAAATCGCCACAGCACCTTTGCTGTGCGCATACATGATGCTTGAGTAAGCCAGATAAGCGCATGATGCACAGAATATCAGCGGCGTTATGGGATAAAGCGGTACCTTGAATGGACGCACGGAATCATCTTTGAAGCGCAAGATAAACAAGCCCAAGCCAACCATGAGTAAGAAGATCCAAAAGACTGGGGCTGTGAACTCCACCATCGCTTCAAAACCATCACTTTGTAAAGCTCCAAAAGCAACCAAAGCAAGACTGATCACACCTTGAACTAGATAGGCAAAGCTGGGTGAACCACGAGATGATTCCCAGCGACTCATTTTGCTCAAACCTTGCCAATCTTTACCGATCGCGTAATTGGTTCTGGCTCCCACAATCATGGTGGCATTAATGCTGGTGAGGGCTGCAATTGCCACAAACAAACCAAGTAACTTTTCACCCAATGGGCCAAACGCAATACCTAGTAAATCAGCGGGCGCTGCTTTACTGCTCGCCAATGCTTTTAAGCCTAGGCCGTTGATCAATGCAAGATTGACCAGCAAATAAACCACAGTGATGACTGCAAGACTGACCACAATCACCGTCACAATTGTTTTGCTGGTACCTTTGAGCTCTGCAGAAATATAGGCAGATTCATTCCAACCGCCAAAGGTCAGTAAAACATATACCATCCCCAAGCCCAACATACCAAGTTGTGGATTGCTAGAAAACAAAGGAGGGTTATCAGCGGGGGGCAGTGGATTACCAAAAATACCAAAGCCTGCCACGATGATGGCCACAAGACCACATACTTCTAAAATTGTTAACAGGGTTTGTATTCCGGATGAGGCATGGATGCCAATCAGATTGATCAAGGTGAGCGTGATCACAATCAAGGCTGCCCAGTAAATGGCTGAATTTGCCCCCAAAGGCAAGATCTTGGTCATGTAATCACCGAACACAAAAGCCAATAGAGCAATGGAGCCGGTATTGATGACCATGGCTTTTGCCCAACCATACAAGAATGAAACATTTTTGCCGTAAGCGCGGGTTAAAAAGTGATAGTCACCACCAGCATGAGGGTAGGCGGTAGCTAACTCTGCATAACACAGTGCGCCCATCAGAGATATCAAAGCACCAGCAACCCAGATGGTAAGAGCCCAACCAACATCACCAGTGATGCCGGCTACCATGGATGGCGTTTTAAAAATACCGGCACCAATCACAATGCCAACAATGATGGCAACAGCCCCAATGGGATTCAATAATTTCTCTTGAACCATATTTTTGATCATACTGAAATCTTAACGACGTTTACCTGTCACCAAACCTTGAGAATAGCCACCTTTATCACCGCCTTTGAACACTGAACCATTGAACTCACCTTTAACTGTGATGAGATTGTCGTTCAAGTCAATGTAAGAAAAGCGAAGATGTTTTCCTTCGAGGTGAGAATTCAGAATTGGCTGAGACTTATCACCAATCTTGATATTTCCACCAATTTTTTGATATCTTTGAGCAAGCGTGAGGGTTGCATTCTTTAGCTCAATACTATCTAGCGCCCACTCCCCCGCAACATTGGCTGGGACCACCCAATAATAAGCTTTGGCATCGAGGTCTAACTCTTCATCTGGTTCCCAGTCGCCCATCGTGAACGCATGAGAGACGACGCGTGTACCAGGTTTCATCTTTAAAATAATTGGGCGCAATTTCAGATTCAAGTCAGGTAGTAAAAAAAGTGTCACCACCGTGGCTTTACTAAAGTCCTCTATAAAAATATCCCCATTGATGATTTTCACTAAATGGCCTACGCCTGATTGATTAGCATTTCTTTGGGCATATGCCACCATATCCTTGTTGTATTCAATACCAACTGCTTTTGCCCCAAATTCTTTGGCGGCTGCGATGGCTATTTTGCCGTCGCCAGCACCCAAGTCATAAACCAAATCCCTGGGCGTCACTTTTGCTGTTTTTAGCATCAAACTTACGAGCTCAGTGCCCGTTGGAAGCCAAATAACATCTTTTCCATCTTGCCCAAGGCTTGGCTTGTAAGAGCTATCACTTGTGGTACTTGATTTATCCGCCAAGGCACTAAATGAAACGCTGCAGCAAAGCGCAGCTAACCAATAGTTCATTTTTTTCATATGAATCTCCAGAGAAATCAATGATTTTTAAATAAGAGTTATATTTATAACAGCACTAAGTTAATTTCACTAAGTTTTATTCCGCTTGGTCATTAAGGTTGTATGACCCACATGATTTGCAAATTTGACCTTGACTATATTTAACTTGGCTTGGCTCGATGAAAAGTTAGATGCATTGAATTAAATGAATATTTTTAAAATACTCGGCTATTTACCAAGAAAGATCAGGCAGTTTTACGATGACGTAATAAGCATCATCAAGGCTAACTGCCGTTAAAAATTGCCCAAGAAGGATCAAACCATGAAAAGCTATCTTTTCTCAATCAAAGATAAAAACTCTCTGCGCAAGTTCGGATCCATTAAAAACTGACCGCGCATCACGCTGTTGATCATTTTGGAGTCGTTATCTTTAACGCCACGCCATTGCATGCAGAAATGATCTGCTTCCATCACCACGGCTAAGCCAGCTGGCTTGAGCTTTTGCTCAAGCATATTGGCAAGTTCCACCACAGCTTCTTCTTGTATTTGGGGTCTAGACATCACCCATTCAGTTAAGCGAGCGTACTTAGACAACCCAACCAATGCTGAATTTTGATCTGGTAGTACCCCAATCCAAATACGCCCCATGATCGGGCAGAGATGGTGAGAGCAGGCGCTGCGCACAGTGATGGGGCCGATGATCATCAATTCATTGAGACGACTAACATTTGGAAAATCAGTCAAAGTAGGAGGCGTCACATAGCGTCCATTAAAAACCTCATTCACATACATCTTTGCCACGCGACGACTGGTATTTTTGGTGTTGTGATCGTTCTCTGTATCAATCACCAAGCTTTCAAGCAAAGCTTGTACTTTCTCAGACACTTCATCCACCAAGCCCTCAAGTTCGCCTGGTTCAATGTGCTCAGCAATGTTGTCATTGGCATGGAAGCGCACTTTCTTGGCTTTCAAGCGTGCACGAATCACTTCAGAAATGGGCGGTTTATTACTCATGATATTTCCTTCTCTTGGCGATGCGCCTTCAAGTGCTGAATCTTTAAATACAAAATAGTTGCTGATAAACCAAAGGTGATGATGTTTGCCACCAGAATCGGGCCGCTGCCAATCAAAATGCCGTAAATGATCCAAAGCACAACGCCAAAAGTAAATGTGGCATACATGCCCAATGAGATACCTGATAAATCTCTGGTGGTGATCGATCGATAGGTTTGTGGAATAAAAGCAGCTGTGGTGATGGTGGCTGCAATGAAACCGAGCAGGTTGTCAAAATTCATTGAAACTATCCCTTTGATTGCTTTAAATAAAATCTGATGACCAATGTATAGGATTTCTTATTTTCTTGCTTGGAGGCTAACTATAGGGTTATTTTCTTGATTTGCCACCAAACAACCAAGACCCTTTATTAAGAAAATTTACTTCATCAAGCGTGACCAGGCAAAAAAGATTAATATCTCAATCATAGAATATTTGGCCTTTTAATATTTGCCATATGTAATTTAGGAAGGGAATCTAAGTTGAGCACAGATAAGCGCTGTTGTGGTTCGGGAGTTTGTATCATCAATCCTCAGGGCGAGTGTTGGTGTGGTCAAGTATGGGACGGTGAAAAAATGTGCCATCCACCATTAAAGCCACTGGTCAGCCCAACACCTGATTCAAACGACCATCCAAAAACCTCACCTGAATCTTAGGCTCTTGTGTCAAACAAGATCTCGCTGCTGCTGATTCCTTTTCTTTGAGCCAACTTGGTCTTGTTTGATTGTTCAGCAAGGTCTCAATTTTACTGGTGTTCAAGCTTTTACTCAACTGATTAGATGTACATGTACAGTGAGCAGCGAATTGGTCTGCAGTGATCCCCTTGATACCTGAGTGACGTTTGACCTGCTCTTTAACGCAGCCTGCTTCATAGCTTTTCTTAAAACTGGTGATGTTTGCAGACTGACTGAATGACAAACCTGAAAAAAGTAAGAAAAGGGCTGGGGCAACACGGATAAATTTTTTCATAGTGAAACCACTAATAAATAGATGAAGATAATCAACTGAAGTACATTGATCACAACGCTCAAGCCATGAAGAATGTGGAATTGTTTATTCAACCCCAAATCTTTTGCTTGATTGATTTTTCCAGTCAAGTAAAACAGGGTGAAGGCGAATAGAGCGGCACAGCCAATGAGCAGGTATTGAGCAAAAGGGCTTTGCGCCAAAAAAGCACTGATGACAGTTAAGATTCCCAATGAGGCATAGTATTTAGGAAAAAAGCTCCTGACATACTTGCTCGACCACTCGACCGGTAAAACCTTGAACACAGTTGGGGCTACTACCACAGTGAAGAAAAGCATGATGCCCACCATGGCAACAATGAGGTAGTTAGCAATCATAGGAAAAAGCTTTCATTAAAGGATGTGTGTGAATCAATCGACACCCTTAATTTAATAGATTTGCTCGATTTTTGCTTGCAGCCCGCATATACCCACAAACCTAGCTTCAACTTGTCAGCAGGACCCTAACCACTGACTCTGACTCCTAGCCCAATTACTGATAGTGCTCAGCAGTATTTCTCTTTATCGGCTAAATTAATACCAATACAAACAAGAATGAACAGGTGACAAACATGATTCAACAACTACGCATCAAACTCGCGCGCTGGATTTTGGGTAAGCATTGCGCTTGCTACCAAATGGGTTATCACACCATGGTTGATTTCAGAGAGCGCAGCTGTCAAAGAATATCTTCGCAAGATGCTGCAAAACAATGATTCATACAAGATTAGTCAGTAACGTTTGATATGCAGCACGAGCAGCATGAGCAATTTGACTATC
>CAXNHG010000023.1:0-7595 GCA_964202085.1 Polynucleobacter sp.
TTGCATCATGAAATCTGTTGGTACACCCAACTTCAACGCTTTTTTGGCATCTTGCGTTAACTGCAAAGCAGGAGCACGACGCACAATTGCATCAGTTGAATGAATTGTCACATCTGCCAAACGCTCAATCGCCGGCGTGAATGTGCTGGTGATCGCAGGCGCAGCGGATGTGGTGTTGTTTAACTGCTCGGCAAAGTTTTTAGGAACCGCTTCGTCCAAAACCTCATCAGAACTGTTGAAGTAGAAACCATCCATGTTCATCAAATTACCAAGCACACGAAGCGCTTTCCATGCAGGGCGAGCTGAACCCAAAGGCTTGACCACGGCTTGTGCGGTTTGCAGGCTACCCTCTAAATTGATGAAGCTGCCAGAAGTTTCTGTGTATGGCGTGATAGGCAATAGAACATCGGCTACTTCACGAAGTTCAGCGCTGTCAAATGCAGTCATCGCAATTACCGTGCCAGCTTTTGCTAAAGCTTGCTTAGCTAACTGAGGGTCTGGTAAGTCTGCGCCAGGCTCGATATTCAAAAGTAATACTGCTTTGAGATTTTTAGCCATCAAACCATTGATACCTGATGCAGAAACAGCTTTAACGAGGTGTGCGCCAACGGCATTGCCACCCTCCGGCAAGAATCCCAAAGTAGCTTCTGTTTGCTTAGCAATGAACTGTGCGTAAGCGTGTAATTGTGCGAACTGTGGATGAGCCATGGCAGCGGCACCCAAGAACACCGCTTTACGTTCACCACTTAACAAGCTATCAGCAATGGCTTTTGCTTGAGCACTGATGGCTGCATTACTCGGAGCGTTCACGCCCTTCGCTTGTGCAACTGCCGCAGCAACGCCGGCCAATTCAGCTGGCCAATTAGCTGGTGAAACTTGAGCACTGGCAGTCACTGGCATCAACCAGTCTTCGGTGCTAGCACCCAAACGAGACACTTTTAAACCACGCTTGGTGGCAGCGCGAACTCTGGCCGCCAATAGAGGTTGATCTTTGCGCAAGAAACTACCGATGAAGAAAGCTCTTTGTAATTGACTTACTTCAGTAATTTTCATGCCCAACCATGGTGCTGTGGCTGCGCCACTCACATCTTGGGAACGCAAACGTGTTTCAGTATTATCAGAACCCAAACCAGTCATGAGTGTTTTAAGAAGGTATAGCTCTTCAATACTCGAAATCGGGTGAGCTAAAGCAGCAATGGCATCAGAGCCATGGTCTTCTTTGATGGATGACAATGAACGTGCCACATAATCTAGAGCAGACTCCCAGTCTGTCTCAATCCATTGGTTATCTTGCTTGACCATTGGATTTTTCAAACGGTCTTTGCTGTTCAAGCCTTCATAAGCAAAGCGATCTTTATCACTGATCCAGCATTCATTGATGGCTTCGTTTTCTAAAGGGACTGTACGCAACACTTGATTGGCTTTGGTTTGCATCACCACGTTAGAGCCCATCGAGTCATGAGGGCTCACAGAGCGCTTGCGACCTAATTCCCAAGTACGTGCTGAATAACGGAATGGCTTGCTAGTCAAGGCACCCACCGGGCATAGATCAATCATGTTGCCAGATAACTCTGAGTCAACGGTCTTGCCAACGAATGAAGTGATTTCTGAATGCTCACCACGGTTGAGCATACCCAACTCCATCACACCTGCAATCTCTTGACCAAAACGAACGCAACGAGTGCAGTGAATGCAACGGCTCATCTCTTCCATTGAAATCAATGGGCCCACATTCTTGTGGAAGACCACGCGCTTTTCTTCATCGTAACGTGATGTGGTTTTACCGTAACCCACAGCCAAGTCTTGTAATTGGCACTCACCACCTTGATCGCAAATTGGGCAATCCAAAGGATGGTTGATCAATAAAAATTCCATCACTGATTTTTGTGCTTGCACTGCTTTTTCTGAATGCGTGAACACTTTCATGCCAGGTGTAACAGGTGTTGCACACGCAGGCAAAGGTTTAGGGGCTTTTTCAACCTCAACCAAACACATGCGACAGTTAGCCGCAATCGATAACTTCTTGTGATAACAAAAATGAGGGATGTGCGTGCCAATTTTATTAGCAGCATCCATCACCATAGAACCCTGTTGGATTTCTACTGTTTTGCCATCAATTTCGATTTCAACCATCTTATTTTCCTGTCGATCTCTTCGAATGCTTAAACGTAAGCTGGCACAATGCAGCGCTTGTGCTCAACGTGATACGCAAACTCATCCATGTAATGCTTCAACATACCCCGCACAGGCATCGCCGCAGCATCGCCCAATGCACAAATTGTTCTACCTTGAATATTCGCAGCAACGTCGTTCAAAAGATCCAAGTCTTCAGGACGTCCTTCTCCGTGCTCAATGCGATTCACGATACGCCACAACCAACCGGTACCTTCACGGCAAGGTGTGCACTGTCCACATGATTCTTCATGATAGAAATAAGACAAGCGCAGTAATGATTTCACCATGCAACGCGTCTCATCCATCACAATCACAGCGCCTGAACCCAACATTGAACCAGCCTTAGCAAGGCTGTCATAGTCCATGTCTGTATCCATCATCATCGCACCTGGGATGACTGGCGCTGATGAGCCGCCAGGAATCACTGCTTTGATTTTTTTACCGCCACGCATGCCGCCAGCCAACTCTAAAAGAGTGGCAAAGGATGTGCCCAATGGAATCTCATAGTTACCAGGACGCTCGACGTCGCCAGAGATTGAAAAAATCTTTGTGCCGCCGTTATTGGGTTTACCTAACTTGGCATAAGCCTCACCACCAATTTGAAAAATGAATGGCACGGCTGAGAATGTTTCAGTGTTATTGATCGTGGTTGGTTTGCCATACAAACCAAAACTGGCTGGGAAAGGTGGCTTGAAGCGCGGCTGACCTTTCTTACCCTCTAAAGATTCTAAAAGCGCTGTTTCTTCGCCGCAAATGTATGCGCCCCAACCATGGTGAGCATGCAATTGGAATGAGAACTCAGTTCCACAAATCTTATTGCCCAAAAATCCTGCGGCGCGAGCTTCTTCTAGCGCCTCTTCAAAGCGCAGGTATTCATGCCAGATTTCACCATGAATGTAGTTGTAACCAACAGCAATACCCATTGCATATGCAGCAATCGCCATGCCTTCAATCAAAGCATGCGGGTTGTAACGTTGGATGTCGCGATCTTTGAATGTGCCAGGCTCACCTTCGTCGGTATTGCACACCAAGTATTTGTCACCAGGGAACTGACGAGGCATGAAGCTCCACTTCAAGCCTGTCGGAAAACCTGCACCGCCTCGGCCACGTAAACCAGATGCTTTTACTTCTGCAATCACCGCTTCTGGTGTGATGCCTTCAGTCAAAATTCTTTTGAGCTGCGCATAGCCACCGCGCACCACGTAATCTTTTAAACGCCAGTTATCACCATTAAGATCCGCAAGGATCAAAGGCTGTATGTGGCGTGTGTGCAAACTGGTCATGCTGCACCTCCAGCTGCATTAACATTTGAATTTGCTTTGGCTTTTAGTTCATCAATCAAAGCATCTAATTTTTCATTGCTCATAAAACTACACATGGTTTTATTGTTAACAATTGCTACCGGCGCATCTCCACAAGCACCCATGCATTCACCTTCTTTTAAGGTGAAAGTGCCACAAGGTGTTGTCTCGTTGTAATCAATGCCTAATTTTTTTTTCAAGTACTCACCTGCACGAGTGCCACCAGAAAGTTCACATGGCAAGTTGGTGCAAACTGCTAATTTGAATTTGCCAACAGGTTTGGTGTCGTACATGTTGTAAAACGTTGCAACCTCTTGAACAGCAATCGGTGGCATTTCTAAAATGGCCGCAATTTCTTCGATCGACTCAGGGGTAATCCACCCGTATTGATCTTGAGCAACCACCAAAGCCGCCATCACAGCCGATTGTTTTTGATCGGCCGGATACTTGGCAATGTTGCGATTGATTTCAGCGCGAGCTTGTGGGGATAGCATATTTTCTCTTATCCTTTTAGCGGTCAATCTCGCCGAACACAATGTCCTGCGTACCAATAATAGTTACAGCATCGGCCAACATGTGGCCTTTTGCCATTTCATCTAATGCTGATAAATGCACAAAGCCTGGTGCGCGAATCTTCAAACGATAAGGTTTGTTAGCGCCATCAGAAATTGCATAAATACCAAACTCACCTTTTGGATGTTCAATGGCAGCATAAGCTTCACCTGCAGGCACATGAATGCCTTCTGTGAACAACTTGAAGTGGTGAATCAATTCTTCCATGTTGGACTTCATGTCCACACGCTTTGGGCTGGTGATTTTGTGGTTGTCACTCATCACTGGACCAGGATTAGCTCTTAACCATTTAATACATTGCTGAATGATTTTGTTGGATTGGCGCATTTCTTCAACACGCACCAAGTAACGATCGTAAGAGTCTCCGTTAACACCCACAGGAATATCAAAATCTAATTTGCTGTAAACCTCATATGGTTGCTTTTTACGCAAATCCCATTCAATGCCTGAGCCACGCAACATGGCACCCGTGAAACCGAGCTGTAATGCACGCTCAGGTGAAACCACGCCAATACCAACCAAACGCTGCTTCCAAATACGGTTATCCGTTAACAAAGTTTCATATTCATCAACATACTTTGGAAATCTGATGGTGAAATCTTCAATGAAATCCAACAAAGAACCTTGACGGTTTTCGTTTAATTTCTTCACAGCTTTTTCGCCACGAATCTTATTGGCCAAGTACTGAGGCATGGTGTCTGGCAAGTCACGGTACACACCACCCGGACGATAGTAGGCCGCATGCATACGAGCACCAGAAACGGCTTCGTACATATCAAACAAATCTTCACGCTCGCGGAAGGCGTACAAGAACACCGCCATCGCGCCCACGTCTAAGCCATGGCAACCAATCCACAACAAGTGATTGAGCAAACGCGTGATCTCGTCAAACATCACGCGGATGTATTGCGCGCGTTCTGGAACTTCTATTTGCAATAGCTTTTCAATCGCCATCACATAAGCGTGCTCATTGGCCATCATCGACACATAGTCCAAACGATCCATGTACGGAACGTTTTGTACCCAAGTTCTGGTTTCTGCTAATTTCTCAGTGGCACGATGCAATAAACCAATGTGCGGGTCTGAGCGCTGAATCACTTCACCATCTAACTCCAAAACCAAACGCAACACGCCGTGAGCGGCTGGGTGCTGTGGACCAAAGTTCAGGGTGTAATTTTTAATGTCAGCCATGATTAAGAACCGTAGCTTTCTTCACGAATCACTCGGGGGGTGACCTCGCGAGGATCAATCGTGACAGGTTGGTAAATCACTCTCTTTTGCTCTGGGTCGTAACGCATTTCTACGTTGCCAGAGATTGGGAAGTCTTTTCTGAACGGATGACCGATGAAGCCATAGTCTGTCAAGATGCGGCGTAAATCATCATGACCATCAAACAAGATGCCAAATAAGTCAAAGGCTTCACGCTCAAACCAGTTAGCTGAATTCCAAATCGGCGTCACAGAAGCCACCAATGGAAAATGATCCACTGGTGCAAATACGCGAAGACGCAAACGCCAATTGTGTTTCACAGACAACAAATGACTCACAGCAGCAAAACGAGGGCCTTTCCACGTTGAGTTGTCGTACTCACTGTAGTCAACGCCGCACAAGTCCATCAACTGATCAAAACCTAAACTTGGCTCATCTCTTAAAGTTTTAGCTACTTCAAAGTAGTCTTCTGAGCGCACCACCAATGTAAGCTCACCAAGAGCTTCGTGCAAACGAGAAACTTTTTTGTCCAACACTTTTTCTAAGCGCTCTTTAAGCACGGATAGGGTGTCTGACATCTCAGGCCTTTCTCGCAATCGTGCTGGTGCGCTTGATCTTGGCTTGCAATTGAATGATGCCGTACATCAAAGCTTCAGCAGTTGGAGGGCACCCGGGCACATACACATCCACAGGAACGATGCGGTCACAACCGCGAACCACAGAATAAGAATAATGGTAGTAGCCGCCGCCGTTAGCGCATGACCCCATAGAGATCACCCAGCGCGGTTCTGGCATTTGGTCATACACCTTGCGCAAAGCTGGTGCCATCTTGTTACATAAAGTACCTGCCACAATCATCAAATCAGATTGACGAGGTGATGGTCTGAACACAACACCAAAACGGTCCAAGTCATAACGCGACGCACCGGCGTGCATCATCTCAACCGCACAACAGGCCAAACCAAAAGTCATTGGCCAAAGAGAACCTGTTCTCGTCCAATTGATGAGCTTATCAGCCGATGTGGTGACAAAACCTTCTTTTAAGATACCTTCAATAGCCATGTTTTATCTTTACTCCCAGTTAAGGGCGCCCTTCTTCCAGATGTAGGCAAAGCCAATCACGAATTCCAACAAGAAAATAACCATGGATATATAGCCGGTCCAGCCAATTTCAGACAAAGCCACACCCCAAGGAAATAAAAATGCTGTTTCAAGGTCGAATAGGATAAAAAGGATGGCAATCAAGTAATAACGCACATCAAATTTCATGCGCGCATCTTCGTATGCGTCAAATCCGCACTCGTAAGGGGAAATTTTTTCAGCGTCGGGTTTATTAGCACCGAGCAATTTGCCCAGACCCATGGGCACAAGGCCAACACCAATCCCCACCAAGATGAATAGCAATACAGGGAAATAAGCTTCTAAGTTCAAGAGCGTTCCAATTCGTAACTCTAAGTAACAATTACATATTTTCACTAATTGGTCTTGCAGCTTTCTGACAAGCAGCAAAACCCCTGTTTGGTACCGTCGGCGAGACTCGAACTCGCACAGCTTTACGCCACTACCACCTCAAGGTAGCGTGTCTACCAATTCCACCACGACGGCATACGGTAAAACCCTTAGATTTTAGCTTATTGCCGCTTTTCTAGAGCAGTTTTTTAAGATTTTTAAGGCTTATCTTGGGACACTTTGACCAGAACCGGTCACCGGGGCAACTGGTGAGCCTGGTGCAGCTGTTGCTGGCGCTGGAACTTCAGCAGCTGGGGCTGTCACAGGGGCGCTGGTGCCTGATAAAACACCTGCGTTTTGTGATTTGGTTGAACTAAATAAAGTGATGCCTAAGGTGGACAAGAAGAATATTGTGGCAAATACAGCCGTCACGCGTGACAAAAAGTTAGCTGAACCAGCAGCGCCGAACAAGCCACCTGAAGAACCGCCACCAAATGCTGCGCCCATATCAGCACCCTTACCTTGCTGAACCAGAACCAATGCGATCACACCGATCGCTGAAATGATTTGCAATACAACCAATAAAGTCTTTAACAATTCCATCTAAGTCTCCAAAAACAAATTTATTTACACGCTTGGCATAAAGCCAAAAAATCTTTTGCATTCAACGATGCCCCACCCACCAAACCACCATCAATATCTAGCATCACCAACAAATCTTTAGCATTATCAGGCTTTAAGCTGCCACCATACAAAATTGCCACTTTTGAGGCAGCTTCATCGTCAAATTTTGCCAGTTGCAAACGCAACTCCCGATGCACATCTTGAGCCTGAGCCGGGGTGGGTACTTTTCCAGTGCCAATCGCCCAAACAGGCTCATAAGCAATG
>CAXNHG010000024.1:0-7460 GCA_964202085.1 Polynucleobacter sp.
CCAATGCATAAGCAGCTTCACGCAATTGAATAGGCACCAGCTGCAACATATTCTCTGTTGTTCTCACCACCACCGGAATCGCAATCAATGCCAAGGCTACCGTTCCAGCCCAACCTGAGAAATGCTTTACTTGCGCGACAATCACCGCATAAATGAACAGGCCGATCACAATCGATGGTGCTGACAACATGATGTCATTCACAAAGCGAGTGATGGCAGCAATTTTGCTATTTGCCCCATACTCAGATAGATAGATACCAGCCATCACACCAATCGGGGTACTGATGAGCGTGCAAGATATCACAATCATTAAACTACCAACAATCGCATTGGCTAAACCACCATCTTCAGTTCCTGGAGCTGGGGTACTTTGGGTGAACATATTTAAATCAATTGCAGAGAATCCCTTATAAAAAAGGATGCCCAAAATCCAGAGTAAAAATATCATACCCACAGTCATGGCAACCATGGATAGTGTTAATCCAATGAAGTTTGATCTCTTACGTTTAGCGTAAAGCTCTTGATTAACGTTATTCATCATGTCTTTTTACCTTGTCCTGCTTCCATGCGCGCCAACATGACCTTAGCAATCGCTAACACCACAAACGTGATAGCAAACAGTGCAAGGCCTAAGGAAAATAAAGAAGCGTAATGTAACCCTGGTTCTGCTTCACCAAACTCATTGGCCAATGTAGAGGCAATGGAGTTACCAGGTGCAAATAATGAGGCGCTGATTTTATGAGCATTACCGATCACGAATGTCACAGCCATGGTTTCACCCAAAGCGCGACCGAGTCCTAACATGATGCCGCCGATCACGCCTGTTTTTGTGTAAGGAAGAACAATTTTGTTCACCACTTCCCAAGTTGTGCAACCAATACCATAGGCAGATTCTTTTAATATCGGTGGAACAATTTCAAATACGTCACGCATCACTGAGGCAATAAATGGCAGAACCATCATGGCCAATATCAACCCAGCACACAAGATACCGATGCCGTTAAATGCTCCAGTAAATAAGTAACTAAGCACAGGCACTTGGCCCAGCGAAGCAGCAAGGGCTGGCTGAACATACTCAGCAAACAATGGGGCAAAAATAAACAAGCCGAACATGCCGTAAATGATCGATGGTACGGCTGCCAATAACTCTACCGCAGTCCCCAATGGGCGACGCAGAGGGACCGGGCATGTTTCAGTCAAAAAGACTGCAACACCAAAACTCAGGGGTACTGCGATCACCAAAGCGATCAGTGCTGTAACGACTGTACCGAATATTGCAATAAGACCACCAAATTTTCCGTTGATGATGTCCCATTCAACTGTGAAGAAAAATCCTGGTCCAAACTCACTGAGGGCCGGCCAAGCGCTCACAATCAAAGAAATGATGATGCCAATAAGTGCAAAAAGCACTGTGAGAGCAAAAAATAATGTTGACTTATGGAAAACGAAATCCTGAATTCTTTGTATCTTCAGAACCTTCTTTGCCTGAGGCGTCAACATGTCAGAAGACTGACTGGTATTCATATGATTCCTAAATTAGAAGCTAAAGCCCGACATCGGGCTTTAGCTTTTTCAACAATTACTCAATTAGTAATAAGTAAATTTACAGGCTATTACTTGGTATTAACTTGATTCCAAACGTTCTTGCGGATGAAGTCCGTTGTAGAGTCTGGCATTGGTACATAGTCCAATTCAGCAGCCATCTTCTTACCTTCTTTGAAAGCAAAGTCAAAGAACTTCATTACTTCAGCTGAGTTTGCTTTGTTTGCTGGCTGCTTGTACATCAAAATGAATGATGCACCAGTGATTGGCCATGACTTAGGACCTGGAGCGTTGGTGATAAATACGCCCATACCAGGAATCTTAGACCAATCTGTACCAGTTGCAGCTGCAGCAAATGTCTCATCATCAGGCTGCACTGTCTGACCGGCTTGGTTAACTAAGTTGAAATACGGTGTGTTGTTCTTCTTGGTGTACGCATACTCAACATAACCAATTGAGTTCTTCACACGGCTCACGTTAGCAGCAACACCTTCGTTACCTTTACCACCAATTGATGAAGCAGCTGGCCACTTAACAGCAGCACCTGCACCAACTATATTCTTCCAGTCAGCGTTTACTTTAGCCAAGTAATCAGTAAAGATTGCTGTTGTACCTGAACCATCTGCACGGTGAACCACTGTGATCGATGCATCCGGCAACTTAAGACCTGGGTTCAAAGCTGCGATTTTCTTGTCGTTCCAGTTAACGATGTAACCCATGAACATTTGTGCCAATACATCACCAGTCACTTTTAATTGACCTGGTTTGATACCGTCAACGTTCAAAATAGGCACCACACCACCGATGATGGCTGGGAATTGAATAAGACCAGATTTTTCAAGGTCTTCAAAATTAACTGGGTTATCAGTGGCGCCAAAGTCTACTGTCTTAGCGTTAATCTGCTTGATACCGCCTGAAGAACCGATTGATTGATAATTCATGCCAACATTTGTTTTAGCTTTGTAAGCCTCAGCCCATTTTGCATAGATTGGGTATGGGAAAGAAGCACCAGCGCCTGTGAAGTCTGCTGCGAATGCTGTTGTTACTGTTGAAAGTGCAATCGCACCAGCAACTAAAGATTTTGTAAAAAAAGTTTTCATGTAAGATCCTTATTCAATGACGCACGACGCGACAAAGTAGAAGATACAGAGGCATTATGAAAGTTTTATGACATTAAGGAATCGCCCAGAAAATACCAAATAGAAATAATTTACTTAATAAAATCAATAGTTTAAACACAAAATTTTTAAACTAATTACTTAAAAGTAAGCGAACACCGATTGAAAACCAGCGACTTTCTGTGGTGTATTGGGATTTACTGCCAGTCGTTAAATCAACCTGAAATTTATTGGGTATAAACCAATATCTTACGCCGGCTTGGTAAGAGGGCTTTACCCCATCAACCCCAAAGGTTTCGCCAATTAAAAAGGTACGTGGAGTGATTTCCAATTCAGCCCCCATCCCCCATGTTTTTCTCAAAACAGAATCAAATTGACGTTTCACAGCTCCAAGATTGAGATGTAAGAACTTTTGATCATCATCGAATGACCAGGTGATTGGAATATAACCGTAAGTATCGTGATTACGCTCTTCGCTCTTAAATAAATGATTTGCTCGACCTAAAGCTAAACCAATCGCCCAATCATTGGGCTTGAGTTGGCGAAAAACAGTTTTTGCTTGAATCGTCCTATCTGCGGAGCCTACTGCATAATCACCCTGAAATTTTGACCCGCCTAAAGTCAATTCAAAGAAGCCCAGCGGATTACAAGCTGGTAAAGCCCAGTACTCTTCAGTATTTTTACTGGCCTTAGCCCATGACTCTAATTGACAGGATTGAGGGTCAATGATGCGCGCGTCATCCGTGATCATTGGACGGGCGGCAAAAGCACTTTCAATAGAAAAAGTAACAAGAAATACGAGTATTTGAATCATGAGCAATTAAAACAAATTTTTATGACAAAAAAATATGCCCTTTGAGGGCACATTTTTCTAGAGCATATTTCTATAAG
Source organism: Polynucleobacter sp. (assembly GCA_964202085.1). Lineage (GTDB taxonomy): Bacteria > Pseudomonadota > Gammaproteobacteria > Burkholderiales > Burkholderiaceae > Polynucleobacter. The sequence continues at coordinate 3,552 of CAXNHG010000024.1, forward strand.
TGAGCAGTAAATTATCTCTTATGTTTTTTCTGGAGCCCAACGGTTAACCAAAGCCACCAAGGTCAACATCACCGGTACCTCAACCAAGACCCCAACCACCGTGGCTAAAGCAGCACCAGAGTTCAGACCAAAAAGAGAGATGGCAACGGCCACGGCCAATTCAAAGAAATTGGAGGTTCCAATCAAACAAGCAGGACCTGCCACTTGGTGCGGCAACTTCAGTAATTTGGCACCCCAATAAGTGATAAAGAAAATGCCGTAGGTTTGAATGATCAAAGGAATGGCAATCAAGACAATCACCAAAGGCTTATCAATGATGGTTTGAGCTTGGAAACCAAACAACAAAACCACTGTTGAAATCAAGCCAATGATTGAAGCTGGTTTAACACTGGCCACAAATTGACTCACTGCATCAGCAGATTTCTTTTGCAACAAACTTCTCGTTAAAACTCCAGCAAGCAGCGGAAGCACAACATATAGAATTGTTGAAAGTACCAAAGTCTCCCAAGGTACTGTGACGTCGGTCACGCCTAATAAGAAAGCGGCAATCGGTGCAAAAGCAACAACCATGATCAAGTCATTGATTGAGACTTGTACCAAGGTATAGTTGGGATCGCCTTTGACTAACTGACTCCAAACAAACACCATGGCTGTGCAAGGCGCAACACCCAAAAGAATCATGCCTGCAATGTATTCTGAAGCATCTTGCGGACTGACCCAGCCAGCAAAAATATACTCAAAGAACAAAACGCCTAACACCGCCATGGTGAAGGGTTTGATCAACCAATTAATAACGATGGTTAAAAATAATCCAGCTGGTTTTTTGCCCACATCTTTGACTGCTGACCAATCTATCTGAACCATCATTGGGAAAATCATGACCCAAATCAGAACGGCTACGATCAAATTAACGTTGGCAAACTCCCAGTCCGCAATAAGCTGAAATGCATCAGGAATTGACAACCCTAAAATCACTCCTACAACGATGGCTAAGGCCACCCAGACTGTTAAGTAACGCTCAAATAAACCCATGGTATTTCTTTCTTTTTTGTTTTGTTTTTTTGATCTTAGTTTTTTATGTTTAATTTTGCTTGTATTATTAATTACTTAACTTCTGCAAGCTTTATGAGTTCAGACTGAATCGTCATCGCGTCTAGCTTCTCAAGTGGCATCGCGGCTAAAATATCCAGACGTTTTCTTAAGCCCACCATCACTTCTTTGAAGGCTTGTCTCTTATCCACATCAGTGCCCTGCACTTGTGATGGATCTGGATAGCCCCAATAAGCAGTGGCTGGCTTGCCCGGCCAAAATGGGCAAACCTCACCAGCAGCGTTGTCACACACAGTGATGATGAAATCCATTTGAGGTGCATCTTCTTTGCCATAAACATCCCAACTCTTTGAAGATAATTTTTCTTCTGGGTAACCCATTTCTATGGCAAGCTCAACTGCAAATGGATTGACTTTGGTTCCAGGTGTTGAGCCTGCTGAGAAGCCCACAAAACGACCACTGGCATGGGTTGAAGCAATCGCCTCACCAAGAACGGAGCGCGCTGAATTGTGTGTACATAAAAAGAGGATGTTGTATTTCTTCATGATAAATTTTTCTTAAGGTTATTTTTAGATGATGAATTAATTAGCTAATTGAATTGCAAGCTCACGAGCAGCTTTTTGTTAAATTTTTGATTGATCCAATAGAAATACTGGCGGTGGTAGTTGGAACGCAACAGGCGCTGGATTCTGCACTGCTTGCTGGCGCTTCATTAAAAACAGGAATTGAATCCAAGGTGTGAAAAGTTTCCCATGGAATACCGGAGGGATCATTCACCCAGTACTTGTCTGATTTTGCGTAACAGCAAGCTGTGCCCTCTTCCTCAACTAAGTCAGCTTGCAATGTGTCTAAGCGGGTCTTCATTTCAGAAAGCTCTGCAGTGTCTTCCACCTGAATGCCCAAATGATTAAGACCTTCGGCGGCACCTCTGGCTGAAATAGCAAAATTGATTTTGGGATCTTCCAATTGCCATTTGGCGTAATCTGTTTTTTCTATGGTGGGTTCTGTGGCAAACATCTTTGTGTAGAAAGAAATGCTTTCTTTTAAATTTGTCACACCAACGTGGATATGCATGCGCTTCATTATTTGACTCCCGCAATACTTGAATTATTTTCTTTGGTCGCACAAGGTTGACCGCCACAGCAATTGAATAACAGAAAGTCCATAAGACCGGTCACGTGCTCCGCATGTGGGCGGTAAACTAAGTTTCTACTTTGGCGCTCAACCAAAATAAGATTGGCCTGATAGAGTTCCTTGAGATGAAAAGACAGGGTTGCTGCCGGTATACCCAAACTCTCTTTGATCTCTGAAGGGGTGATCCCCTCAGCGCCTTTTTGCACAATCAGGCGAAATATATTGAGTCTTGATTCTTGCCCAAGAGCTAAAAAGGATTGGACGGCGTCTATATTTTTCATAATTCCATAATAATGGAAATATATGACAGATTCATGACGCTGAGCTCGGTGAATCAAGGGCATTTATGAACCTTTTGTGACTAGTCTTATTTTTGTTGAAATTAAGCCATTAATCAATGACACTCGACGTTAATTAATGGAGTCAAAAATGTATACCTACGAAGAAGCTGTCAAACAATTACAAGAAACCGGTTCAATTAGTTTAATCAATTTCAAAGAGTTACCTTATGATGATCTCGAGGAACTATTAGAAGAAATTAAGAAATGGTGTGTCTATGCCAACGGCAATAAAGACAAACTAGAAAAGAAATCCAAGGAAAAAGATAAAAAGAAGAAGAAGAAATAACTCAGCTATTCAATGAACAGATTTCGAAAACGTTCAGAGAGTTCCCTAAACTGGAATGGTCTGGGCTATTTTTTTGGCCTGCTCTTGGGCTTGATGAGCATCTTGCGCTTCGACCATCACTCTGAGTAAAGGCTCTGTGCCCGATGGGCGAATCAACACTCGGCCACTGCCATTGAGATTTTTTTCTGCTTGAGTGATCGCTTCTTGGATCTTGACATCAGAGGTCCAGTCATAACCTTGCTTGTATTTCACATTGATCAAGGTTTGCGGGAACAAAGTCACTTTCTCTAATAACTGCGCCAAGGTTTTTTGATTTTGTTTCATGGCAGACAGAACTTGTAGGGCAGCCACAATGCCGTCGCCCGTGGTGTGTTTGTCGAGGCAGATGATATGCCCTGAACCTTCACCACCCAATTGCCAATTATTTTCTTTTAACTTCTCAAGCACATAGCGATCACCCACTTTGGCGCGCTCGAATTGAATACCTTCCGCCTGAATGGCTTTTTCAACCGCTAGATTGGTCATCAACGTACCAACAACACCTTTGACTGATTCACCAGCATCTTTTCTTGATTTAGCAATCAGGTAAAGAAGTTCATCACCGTTGAATAATCTGCCATGAGCATCAACCAATTGCAAGCGATCAGCATCGCCATCGAGAGCAATACCTAAGTCTGCTTTTTCTTCTTTGACTTTTTCAATCAATGCTTTCGGTGCTGTGGCACCGACACCATCATTGATATTTTTACCGTTAGGCTGAACACCAATCGCAATAACTTCAGCCCCTAACTCATGGAAGACATGAGGAGCAATGTGATAAGCAGCACCGTGAGCACAGTCCACCACCAACTTAAGGCCATGAAGACTCAAGTGATTCGGGAAAGTGCCTTTGCAAAATTCAATGTAACGGCCAGTTGCGTCATCCAAACGTTTTGCTTTACCCAGGTGAGCTGAATCCACACAGTTCATTGGCTCAGTCAGAGCTGCTTCAATTTGTAATTCAACTGCATCGTCTAATTTGTCCCCTTGGGCAGAAAAGAATTTAATGCCATTGTCGTGATACGGATTGTGTGAAGCAGAGATCACCACGCCTGCAGA
>CAXNHG010000025.1:0-7405 GCA_964202085.1 Polynucleobacter sp.
TTGGTGGTGGCCCTGGTGGGTACATCGCTGCGATTCGTGCCGCTCAATTAGGTTTCAAAGTAGCGTGCGCTGAAAGCAACCCTTATGACGACCCAAAAGGGGAGCCACGTTTGGGCGGCACTTGCTTGAACGTTGGTTGTATTCCTTCAAAAGCATTGTTGGCCAGCTCTGAAGAATTTGAGAACATCGCTCATCACATTTCTGATCACGGTATCAGTGTGAAAGATGCCAACATCGATGTGAAAAAAATGATTGCTCGCAAAGACGATATCGTTGGCAAGATGACGGGCGGCATTCAGTTTTTGTTCCGTAAAAACAAAATTACTTTGCTAAAAGGTCATGCTTCATTTTCTGGTAAAGATGCTGATGGTTACCAGCTCAAAGTCGACGGTAAAGACGCTGGCACAGTGACTGCTAAAAATGTCATCATCGCCACAGGTTCTAAAGCTCGTCATTTGCCAGGCATACCGGTTGATAACGAGTTGATTTGTGACAACGATGGTGCTCTCAAGTTTGACGCCACCCCTAAGAAACTAGGTGTGATTGGCGCGGGCGTGATTGGTCTTGAATTGGGTTCAGTCTGGCGTCGTTTAGGTGCCGAAGTCACGATTCTTGAAGCATTGCCAAGTTTCTTGGGTGCTTGCGATGAAGGTGTTGCCAAAGAAGCTCACAAATTATTCATTAAGCAAGGCTTGAAGATCAATTTGGGTGTGAAGATCGGCGAAGTCAAAGCCTCTAAAAAAGATGTATCAGTGGCTTACACTGATAGCACCGGTGCCGCGCAAAAACTTGAGTTTGATCGTTTGATTGTGTCAGTGGGTCGTGTACCAAACACTGAAGGCTTGAACCTAGAAGCCATCGGCTTAAAAGTAGATGAGCGCGGTTTCATTCCAATTGATGATCATACTTGTGCGACTTCAGCTCCTGGCGTTTACGCAGTGGGGGATGTGGTGCGTGGTCCGATGTTGGCGCACAAAGCTGAAGACGAAGGTGTCTTAGTGGCTGAAATGATTGCCGGTCAAAAACCACACATTGATTACAACTGCATTCCTTGGGTAATCTACACATCTCCTGAGATCGCTTGGGTTGGCAAAAATGAACAGCAATTAAAAGCCGAGGGCCGTGCCTACAAGCCAGGCCAGTTCCCGTTCGCGGCCAATGGTCGTGCCTTGGGCATGGGCTCAGCGGATGGCTTTGTGAAAGTGTTGGCCGATGCCAAAACTGATGAGATCCTCGGCGTTCACATTGTTGGCGCAGCAGCGTCAGACTTGATCGCTGAAGCCGCTGTGGCGATGGAATTCAAGGCAACCGCTGAAGACATTGGTCGCGTTTGCCATCCACACCCAAGCTTGTCAGAAGTCGTGAGAGAAGCAGCCCTGGCAACTGACAAACGTGCATTGAACATGTAATGCATTTGATGTTGCTTCATCAAGAGTGACAAAATTGGGGATCGATAAACACGGATGGTTTATAGATCCCCAATTACTTTTAGTGACATTATTTAAAAGCAGCAATTAAACAAATAATAATTAGTTAAACAAACAGCATTCAAATGGACAGCGCACAAAGACAAATCATCAAAGTCGTTGATTTCTACCAACAACAACTGATCAAGCGAGGCTATAGCAGCGACCCTGCTCAACTGGCCGTGATTGATCGCTTGCAAGTGTGCCAAGACGAATGGTTTGCTTATAAAGACGTGCGCAGCAACACTTTGACAAAAATGGTGCGCTTTCCAGATCTACCCCGCGGCATTTACCTCTGGGGTGGGGTGGGACGTGGAAAATCATTTTTGATGGATTGCTTCTATGAAGCATCACCGCTCGAAAAAAAAACCCGCTTGCACTTTCATGAGTTCATGCGTGAAGTGCACCGCGAACTCCATGAACTCAGTGGTCAAGCAAACCCATTGGATGCCTTAGGTATAAACATTGCTAAAAAATACCGCTTGATTTGTTTTGATGAATTTCACGTGAGTGATGTGGCTGATGCCATGATCTTGTACAAACTTCTTGAATCTTTGTTCAAGCACCGCGTGCAATTCATCATGACATCCAACTACCGTCCTGATCTTCTGTACCCAGACGGCTTGCACCGTGACCGCCTCTTGCCGGCCATTGCCTTATTACAAGAAAATTTAGACATCATGAATGTCGATGCAGGCATCGACTACCGCCAAAAGGCCATGGAACAAGTACAGGCCTATTTCACGCCCTTAGGCGCAGAAACTGCTAACACCATGGATGGAATTTTTAACAAAATTGCTGAAGCGCATGATGAAGAAAACTCAACACTTTTAATTGAATCACGAGAAATCAACACTGTGCGTAGAGCCGGTGGTGTTGCTTGGTTCAACTTTAAAACTTTGTGTGGTGGGCCAAGATCTCAAAACGATTACCTAGAAATTTCCAACCGCTTTCACACGGTACTTCTATCAGAAGTGCCACACATGCCACCCAAGATGTCCAGTGAAGCGCGTCGCTTCACTTGGTTGATCGATGTCTTTTATGACCACAAGGTCAAACTCATCATCTCGGCAGAGGTGGCGGCAGAATCACTCTACACCGAGGGCCCCAGGGCCAATGAGTTCCATAGAACCGTCTCACGCATTGTTGAAATGCAATCCAAAGATTACCTTGAGGCGCCAAGGCGCATCGTTGACACAAGTCTGACTTAATTGATCTTTAATCTTAGAGCAGTTTAGCCAATAGGCAAGTAAAATAGACTTATGCACACAATCAACGCCGATTTGCATTGCCACTCCGTTGTTTCTGATGGGACTTTGACCCCAGAAGCGCTAGCTAGTCGTGCCCATGCCAATGGCGTGCAAACCTGGTCTTTGACCGACCATGATGAAATAGGTGGTCAAGAACGCGCCAAAAAAGCAGCCGAAGATCTTGGCATGCAATACATTTCTGGTGTGGAAATCTCAGTGACCTGGAGCTCTCAAACAGTTCACATTGTTGGTTTGGGAATTGACCACACCAACGCCCCTTTGATCGCGGGCCTTTATCAAACCAGAAACGGTCGAACCAATCGAGCCAAAGCCATCGCAGCGCAACTCGATCAAATCGGCATTAAAAATGCCTACGAGGGTGCTTTGGAATTCGTGGGCAAGACTGAGCTGATTTCTAGAACCCATTTCGCCAGATTCTTGGTGGATTCTGGTGTTTGCAAAGACACCAATGAAGTATTTGCCAATTACCTGATTGAAGGTAAACCCGGTTTTGTGGGTCATGAATGGGCCAATTTAACCGATGCTGTCAACTGGATCACTCAAGCCGGTGGCATTGCTGTAATTGCCCATCCAGGCCGCTACAACTACACCAGCCTGCAATTAGATGAGCTCTTTAGTCAATTCAAAGACATGGGCGGTCGTGGTATTGAAGTGGTCACGGGCAGTCACACCAAGGACGAGTACAAAACATTTGCTAAAGTAGCGCTACAGTATGGTTTTTTGGCTTCCAGAGGGTCTGATTTTCATAGTCCGACTGAGAGCCATGTAGATTTAGGCGCATTACCCAATCTACCATCACAATTACAACCTGTTTGGTTGGAGCTTCAATAAGAGATATATGTTTTCTGAACGAGTCTTATCAGGTATGCGTCCAACTGGCGCTCTGCACTTAGGTCACTATCACGGTGTTCTTAAAAATTGGTTAAAGCTTCAAGCTGAATACCCATGCTACTTTTTTGTGGCAGATTGGCATGCCTTGACCACGCACTATGAAACTCCTGATGTGATTGAAAAATCAGTTTGGGACATGGTCATCGATTGGTTGGCAGCAGGTGTGGACCCAACGCAGGCAACCTTGTTCATTCAGAGCAAAGTGCCAGAACACGCAGAGTTATTCCTCTTGCTATCGATGGGCACACCCTTGGGTTGGTTAGAGCGAGTGCCGACCTACAAAGATCAGATTGAAAAGCTCAAAGAAAAAGATCTTCAGACCTATGGTTTCTTGGGTTACCCATTACTACAAGCTGCAGACATCTTGATCTACCGTGCACAACACGTGCCAGTGGGTGACGATCAAGTGCCTCACGTGGAAATGACCCGTGAAGTGGCGCGTCGTTTTAATCACTTGTATGGTCGCGAACCGGGCTTTGAAGAAAAAGCTTTGGAAGCAGCTAAAAAATTAGGCAGCAAGCGCACCAAGCTGTACCTTGAACTCAGAACCGAGTACCAAGAAAAAGGTCATGAAGAAGCACTGGAACAAGCCCACGCAGTCTTGGCCGATGCACAAAGTTTATCGATGGGTGATCGCGAACGTTTATTTGGTTACTTAGAAGGCTCCAGAAAAATTATCTTGGCTGAGCCGCAAGCACTTTTGACAAAAGAATCTCGCATGCCTGGTTTGGACGGTCAAAAAATGTCCAAGTCTTATGGCAACACGATTACCTTGCGTGAAGATGCGGCGTCCGTTGAGAAAAAAATCAAAACTATGCCAACCGATCCAGCCCGGATACGCAAAACCGATGTGGGTGATCCCGCGCGTTGCCCAGTATGGCAATTGCATGCGGTTTATTCCAGCGACGAAACTAAAGCTTGGGCAGAAAAAGGTTGTAAGAGTGCTGGCATTGGTTGCTTGGAATGCAAACAACCTGTGATTGATGCGATTCTAAAAGAACAACAACCCATGATGGAACGTGCGCAAACTTATTTAGATGACCCAAGCTTGTTGCGCGCCATCATCGCCGATGGTTGCGATAAAGCTCGCAAATCTGCTCAAGAAACGATGCGCGATGTGCGCGAGGCCATGGGACTTGATTACAGTTAAGTCTCACCAAGAGTTAAATATTCCAGCTTCTGACTGGGTACAAGCTCACGCATCAAAGATCAAAGCAGGCGGACGTGTCTTGGACTACGCCTGTGGCAGTGGTCGCCATGCCATTTGGTTAGCCCAGCAAGGCTTTCAGGTAATGGCGATTGATCGAGATCTGGCATCTTTGCAGCAAATCAAGAGCAATTATCCCGATCTAGCGATTCAGATTGAAGCCATTGATTTAGAAACCGATGCCTGGTCATTGAGTCATTTGGGCCCATTTGACGCAGTGATTGTGACCAATTATCTTTACCGGCCTTTTTTGCAAAAATTGCCTAATTTATTGAATTCTCAAGGGGTTTTGATCTACGAAACCTTTGCGCTTGGCAATGAGGCCTTTGGTAAACCCAGCAATCCTGACTTTTTATTAGCCCCCAATGAACTGCTTGGTTTTGCCTCAAATATGAGGATTTTGGCCTATGAGGACCTCACAGTCAGCCAGCCTAAACCCGCTTGTGTGCAGAGAGTCTGCGCTGTTCCGCTACAATCAAAACCATGACTAAATTAGCTAAAAATATCTCAGGAAGTTTGGTAGCCATTGTCACGCCCATGCACGCCGATGGCAGTCTAGATTTGCCTGGTTTGCGCCAGTTGATTGATTGGCATATTGAAGAGGGCACCGATGGCATTGTGATCGTCGGCACCACTGGTGAATCTCCGACTGTTTCAGTTGCAGAGCATTGTGAACTCATCAAAGTCACTGTTGAGCACACTGCTAAACGCATTCCAATCATTGCAGGTACTGGTGGTAATTCAACCAGCGAAGCAATTGAACTCACCGAATATGCAAAAAAGGTGGGCGCTGATGCCAGCTTACAAGTCGTGCCTTATTACAACAAGCCAACGCAAGAAGGCATGTATCAGCATTTCAAAACAATTGCTGAAAAAGTTGATCTGCCAGTTATCTTGTACAACGTGCCTGGTCGCACGGTGGCAGACATGGCAACAGAAACCACCATTCGTTTGGCCAAAGTGCCAGGCATCGTCGGCATCAAAGATGCGACCGGTAATCTTGATCGCGGCATTCAGTTGATCGCTGGTTTAGAAGAAGCTGGCTGTAAAGACTTTGCGGTTTACTCAGGTGATGATCCAACAGCACTATTACTCATGATGATGGGTGGTCGAGGCAATATTTCTGTGACAGCCAACGTGGCACCAAAGCTCATGCATGAATTGTGTGCCGCTGCCATGGCTGGTGATGTGGCACGCGCCAAAGCGATTCAATTCAAATTACTGCCAGTTCACAAAGCCATGTTTGTAGAAGCCAACCCAATACCGGTGAAGTGGGCCTTGACAGCCATGGGCAAAATGAAGCCAGGGATTCGCTTACCACTCACCACCTTGGTGGCAAGCGCTCAAGAACAAGTCAAGCAAGCGCTGATGGGCGCTGGTTTAATGTCAAAATAATCGTTCGATAACTTAGGAAAACTTATGCGTCGCATTTCAATTAAATCAAGCATGCTACTGATGTCAGTTTTAGCAACTGGCTTCTTGACCTCTGCTTGCACCAGCACGTTTTCTGGTGACACCATTGATTACAAATCTGCTGGCGAAAAGAAGGGTCCTAACTTGACGTTTCCGCCAGACATGACAGCCATGGGTGGCGACAAGCGTTACATGGTGCCCGATGGCGGAGCCACTCTATCAAGTTACAGCACCGCAGTTAAAAATAAACCAACTGGCAAAGAAGCAGTATTGCCAGCGGTGTCTGGTATAAAAATCGAACGTGAAGGCAATCGTCGTTGGTTGGTAGTTTCAAGGCCAGCCAAAGACTTATATCCAAGCGTGCGTGAGTTTTGGCAAGAGACTGGATTCATTCTCTTAACAGACTCACCAGAGACCGGCATCATGGAAACTGATTGGGCGGAAAATCGCGCCAAGATTCCCCAAGACTTTATTCGCAGTACATTAGGCAAAGTGTTGGATTCTATTTACTCTACAGGTGAGCGTGACAAGTTCCGCACACGCTTAGAAGTCAACAGCAAAGGTGAGACTGAGATCTACATCACCCACCGTGGTGCAAGTGAAGAGTTGACTGGTACCGACAAGGCTCAAACGATGTGGACCAGTCGTCCGAATGACCCAGAATTAGAAGCTGAATTCCTGGCTCGCTTGATGCAGCGTTTGGGTTATACCGAAGAAACTGCGCGCGCATCAGTGGCTAAAAAATCAACATCGGTTGCAATTGCAACATCTCGTTTGAAGAAAGACAAACAACCGCGTCTTGAGTTTGCAAGCAACTTTGATCGTGCTTGGAGAGAAGTGGGTGTAGGCTTGGATCGTTCTAACTTCACGGTGGAAGACCGTGATAGAAGCAAAGGTATTTACTTCGTGCGTTTTGTGAACACCAACGACCTATCACCAGAGTCCAGCAAGAGTTTCTTCAGCAATCTATTTAGTAAGAGCAATAAGGACGATTTGAAAAAAGCCAAACGTTATCGCGTACAAGTCAAAGATGATGCTGGCAATGTCACTGTGACAATTCAAGATGAAAAAGGCGCGAATGAACTAGGTGAAACTGCCGTTCAAATCTTGACACTCTTGGATCAGCAGGTCGGTCGCTGATCAAAAGCTAAAAACAA
>CAXNHG010000026.1:0-7162 GCA_964202085.1 Polynucleobacter sp.
ACGATCCGTCATTTTTTGAACTTCGTCTTGTGAACGACGCTCATCATCTTCTGAAATTTCTTTATCTTTCGCTAATTTTTTCAAAGACTCATTTGCATCACGTCTTAAATTACGCACAGCAATTTTAGAATCTTCACCCTCACCCTTGACCACTTTAGTCAATTCTTTGCGACGCTCCTCGGTCAACGCAGGCATTGGCACGCGAATGATGTTACCTTGAGTGGCTGGATTAAGACCTAAGTCCGATTCACGGATGGCTTTTTCTACTGCTCCCATCATGTTTTTTTCCCAAGGCTGAACCGTCAATGTCCTGGCATCGGCCAAACCTAAGTTGGCTACCTGAGCCAATGGGGTTGGATTGCCGTAGTAATCAACGTTGATCTGCTCCAAGATACCTGGGTGAGCCCGACCTGTTCTGATTTTTTGCAAATTAGATTTCAATGACTCAATCGATTTGGTCATCTTTTGTTCTGTATTTTTTTTAATTTCATTAGCAGACATGATGTTTCCTTTTAAACGTGTACCAAAGTACCTTCACTATCACCCATCACCACGCGTTTAAGTGCACCTGGCTTGAGGATTGAAAAAACTTTGATGGGTAATTTTCTATCGCGACACAAGGCAAATGCTGTGGCATCCATAATCTGTAAGTTTTTGATGATGGCCTCATCAAAAGTGATGGTGTCGTAACGAGTTGCCGTTGGATCTTTTTTGGGATCGCTGGTGTAGATACCATCAACCTTGGTTGCTTTCAAAACAACCTCAACGCCCATTTCAGCGCCACGCAAAGCAGCGGCAGTGTCTGTGGTAAAAAACGGATTACCAGTACCAGCAGCAAAAATCACCACCTTACCCTCTTCCATATGACGAATGGCTTTCGGACGAATGTAGGGTTCTACAACTTGATCCATTCTTAAGGCAGATTGAACACGAGCTTCTACGCCTTTTTGACGCAGAGCATCTTGCAATGCCAGCGCGTTCATCATCGTTGCCAACATACCCATATAGTCAGCGGTTGCGCGATCCATACCGGCAGCACCACCAGCCACACCTCTAAAGATATTACCGCCACCAATCACGATGGCCAACTGAATACCGGTTTGCACCACCTCAGCGACATCCGCCACCATGGCATCAATAGTGCCCGGGTTGATACCGTAAGAGTCATCGCCCATTAAGGCTTCACCTGATAGTTTAAGCAAAACTTTTTTATAAGCTGGCATGGTCAGTCTCTCTTTATTTAGCAATCATCAAGTTACAAAAGTATAAAAGGCACGAAGGTTTTAGCCCCGTGCCTTTTTGAACTACAAGAACTACTTAGGCCGTGGCTTTTGCAGCAGCTACTTGCGCAGCAACTTCAGCAGCAAAGTCATCTTGACGCTTTTCAATACCCTCACCAACTACATACATCGTAAAGCTCTTGATGCTTGTGTTAGCAGCCTTCAACATTTGCTCTACGGTTTGTTTGTCGTTTTTAACAAAAGTTTGATTCAACAAAGAAACTTCTTTCAAGTACTTTTGAACTGAGCCTTCAACCATCTTGGCGATGATTTCTGGTGGCTTGCCTGATTCAGCAGCCTTTAGTTCAGCAACATTCTTCTCTGTAGCGATCTTGTCAGCCGGCACATCTGCAGAAGACAAAGCAATAGGCTTCATTGCAGCAATGTGCATAGCAACGTCTTTAGCGGCAGTGTCGTCACCAGTGTATTCGACCATCACACCAATGCGCGTGCCGTGCAAGTAAGACACCAACTTGTTCTCACCTGAAAAACGTGTGAAACGACGTAATGACATGTTTTCGCCGATACGACCGATCAATTCAGCGCGCACCTCTTCAACTGTCTTGCCAGCGTATGGTAAAGCAGACAAAGCAGTCACATCAGTCGGGTTCTTTTCAGCAGCCAATTGAGCACAAGCATTGCTCAACGCCAAGAAGTCATCATTCTTAGAAACAAAGTCTGTTTCGCAGTTAACTTCTAGCAATGCGCCAGTTGTACCGTTGATAAATGCAGTGATAACACCTTCAGCCGTAATACGTGAAGCAGCTTTACCAGCTTTGCTACCAAGTTTTACACGCAGAATTTCTTCTGCCTTGGTCATGTCGCCATCAGCTTCAGTCAGGGCTTTTTTGCACTCCATCATTGGAGCGTCTGTTTTGGCGCGTAATTCGCCAACCATCGCAGCACTAATTGCAGCCATTACTCACCCTTTCCTTCTTCAACGAACTCTTCAGTGTCGCCTTTAACAGCTTCTAACACTTGATTCACTGCGTTTGCTTTGCCTTCCAAAATGGCATCAGCCATCGCACGAACATACAAAGCAACTGCTTTGCTTGAGTCATCGTTACCTGGGATGATGTAATCAACACCTTCAGGTGAGTGGTTTGTGTCAACCACAGCAATCACTGGAATACCCAATTTCTTGGCTTCTGTTAGAGCAATTTTGTGGTAACCGATATCCACCACGAAAATCGCATCAGGTGTACCAGTCATATCCTGAATACCGCCCAATGATTTCTCTAATTTCTCAATATCACGGCTTGTTGTTAAAGCTTCTTTCTTAGACAAACGCTCCCAATCGCCATTTTCGCGAGCGGCAGTCATGTCTTTAAGACGCTTGATAGAGCCTTTAACTGTTTTGAAGTTGGTCAATGTACCGCCCAACCAACGAGCATCAACGTAAGGCATGCCAGCGCGAGCTGCTTCTTCAGCAATGACCTCTTTTGATTGACGCTTTGTACCGACAAACAAAATAGTGCCGCGGTTTGAAGCTACTTGACGCACGAACTTTTGCGCTTCCAAGAACATTGGAAGAGTTTTTTCGAGGTTAATAATATGGATTTTGTTGCGATGACCAAAAATATAAGGGGCCATCCTTGGTGACCAGAAGCGAGTTTGGTGCCCAAAATGGCAACCGGCTTCTAGCATTTCACGCATAGTCACTGACATGTAAATCTCCTAAGGGTTGTGTCTAGAACCAAGTCCTGACTGCACTAAAAAGTGCCACCCTGGACGGCTTGGTTCGTGATTCTGCTTCAGACGATCTGAAACAGTGTCGTTATTCTACCCTAAAAATCCTATTAAAGCCATGAAAACAATGAATTTATGCTGGATAATCGAGGCATGTTGACCGAAACCAAAAAACCCACTTCTCAAGAATTCATCGCTGGCATGCGCGAAGCTGGTCGTTTGGCCAGCGAGGTACTGGATCATGTGACCCCCTTTATCAAGGCTGGCATCACGACTGGGGAGCTGGACCAGATTTGCCATGATTACATGATCAATGTCCAAAAAACGGTCCCAGCACCCCTCAATTACCAGCCTCCAGGCTATCCGCCCTTCCCCAAATCTATTTGTACCTCGGTCAATGATGTGATTTGCCATGGCATTCCGGGCGACCGGATCTTGAAAGATGGTGATGTGGTCAACCTAGATATCACCGTGATCACTCAAACAGGCTACTACGGTGACACTAGTCGGATGTTTTCGATCGGTGAACCATCGATTTTAGCCAAAAGACTGTCACAAATCACTTATGAGTGCATGTGGCTTGGTATTGCAAAAGTCAAACCAGGCTGTACTTTGGGTGATATTGGTCATGCAATCCAAAGCCATGCTGAAAATGCAGGCTATTCAGTGGTCAGAGAGTATTGCGGTCATGGGATTGGTCAGGTATTCCACGATGAGCCTCAAATTGTTCACTACGGCAAACCCGGTTTGGGCGAGCAATTGCATGAGGGCATGACCTTCACGATTGAACCCATGATCAATGCCGGCAAACGCGACATCAGAACCATGCCAGATCAGTGGACCGTTAAGACCAAAGATCGCAGTCTATCTGCTCAATGGGAACATACCTGCTTGGTGACTCCAAGCGGGGTTGAGGTCTTGACCTATTCAGCAGGCAGCCCACCGCCACCTGCGTGTGTTAGCAATCTAAAGTTCAGACCGTAAATCCAGCAAGATCATGGACACCCTTGCAACTCTTAAAACTCGTCGCGAGTCTCGTTTTGAAGAGTTTAAAAAAGATTTAAATGTCCATAAGTTAACCAAAGATATTTGTCAGCTGATTGATCAGCAGTTGTTGTCAGCCTGGCAAGAAAATGGCTTAGATGACTATGCTGCTCTTGTGGCAGTTGGTGGATTTGGTCGAGCTGAGCAATACCCATATTCAGATGTTGATATCTTGGTGCTGCTTTCAGAAAAGCTCAGTGCGGCTGAACTGGCCCTGGCTCACCCCAAAGTAGAAAGCTTTATCACGCGTTGCTGGGATTTAGGCATTGAGATTGGATCTTCAGTTCGAAATATCGAAGAATGTTTGCAAGAGGCGGCGGCAGACATCACTGTTAGAACTGCACTTCTGGAATCTCGCTTAGTTGGTGGAGATAAAAAACTATACCGTCGTTTCTTGGTGCAGTTTGATGCTGCGATGGCCGCCAAGGCCTTTTATCAGGCCAAGTTATTAGAGTTACGTCAACGTCACCACAAATACAACGACACCCCCTATTCCTTAGAACCCAATTGCAAAGAGAGTCCGGGTGGCTTGAGAGATTTGCAAGTCATTCTTTGGATGACCAAGGCTGCCAAGCTGGGTAATAGCTTTTCTGATTTACATAAAAAAGGTCTCTTGACCAAGCGTGAGTCTTTAGAGATCAACAAGAACTTAAAGCTATTGCAAACCTTGCGCACTCAGTTGCACTTAGTTGCGAAAAGACGTCAAGATGTACTCGTGTTTGATTTGCAGACTCAATTGGCCGAATCATTTGGCCTGACTTCTGAAAATGGCACGCGTGCCAGCGAAAAACTCATGAAGCAATATTACTGGGCCGCTAAGGCAGTAACCCAGCTCAATGAAATTCTTCTACAAAATATCGAAGCGATTCTTTTTCCCATGGAATCTAGAATCACCAGACCAGTCTCAGAGCATTTTGTTGAGAGACAAGGTTTGTTGGATATTGTTGATCCAAACTTATTTGAAAAGCACCCTAATCAAATTTTGCGGGCATTTGTGCTTTATACAAAAACTCCTGGGGTCAAAGGATTTTCTGCTCAGATTTTAAGAGGCCTGTACAACGCCAGAAATCTCATGAATGCCCAATGGCGCAATCAAACCGAAAACCGTGAGTATTTCATGGAGATTGTGCGCCAACCTCATGGTGTCACCAATGCATTCCGCTTGATGAATCAAACCAGTGTCTTGGGTCGTTATTTACCCGCCTTTAGACGAATAGTCGGACAGATGCAACATGATTTATTTCATGTATACACCGTCGATCAACACATCTTGATGGTGCTTCGCAATGTGCATCGTTTCTGGATTGTCGAGCACACCCATGAGTTCCCTTTCTGCAGTCAGCTAGCAGCCAACTATGACAAGCCTTGGCTTTTGATCTTGGCGGCTCTGTTTCATGACATCGCCAAAGGGCGTGGTGGCGATCACTCTGATCTTGGTAAAAAAGATGCGCGACTGTTTGCCAAACAGCATGGTTTGAGCAAGGAAGATACGGATTTATTGATGTGGTTAGTTGCTGAACATTTGACCATGAGCCAAGTGGCGCAAAAGCAAGATATTGGCGATCCAGATGTGATCAAGGCCTTTGCCAAGAAAGTAAAAACAGAAAGGCGATTAACGGCGCTTTATTTATTGACCGTTGCCGACGTCAGAGGAACCAGTCCTAAAGTATGGAATGCCTGGAAAGGCAAACTACTGGAAGATTTGTACAAGCTGACTTTGCGCATCTTAGGTGGCGGACAACATGATCTCAACTCTGAACTAGAGCAAAATCAATCAGAAGCAAAACAAATGTTGCGTCTATTTGGTTTACAAGCAGATGCCCATGAAAATCTCTGGAAACAATTGGACATCTCGTTTTTCTTGAGACATGAGCCCAGCGACATTGCATGGCTGACCAAGCATTTGCATGGGCGCGTGAATCATCCAGAACCGATCGTGCGCGCTCGACTATCTCAGATTGGTGAAGGCCTGCAGGTCGGCGTGTATATCAAGGATCAGGTAGATTTATTTGCTAGGATTTGTGCCTACTTTGATCAACAAGGTTTTTCAATTTTGGATGCCAAGGTTCATACAACGCAACATGGCTATGCCTTGGATACATTCCAAATTTCTGGCACAAATTTATTGCGTGAAGGTGGTCACTACCGTGACATCATTCAATTGGTGGAGCATGGCTTAGCGGCGATGCTGCAACAGAGTGCGCCACTGCCCATTCCGAGTAAGGGTCGCCTATCCAGACAATCTAGAAGCTTTCCGATCCAACCTCGTGTCAGCTTAAGAGCTGATGAACGTGGGCAATACTATGTTTTATCAGTCTCTGCCAATGACAGAACAGGACTTCTTTACGCCATAGCGAAGATTTTGGCTGAGCATCATATTTCTTTGCACACCGCCAGAATCAACACATTGGGCGAGCGCATTGAAGACGTGTTCTTGTTGGATGGACATAATCTATCGAAGGATTCCAAAATCCAAGTGCAGCTTGAAACAGAAATACTGGATGCTTTGGCGGTTTAATTTTTTGCTAAAGAATTGAGCACTCTTTTAATCCGCTTATTAGTCACTTCATCAAACCCGAACCATTTTGAGACTTCAGGATCAGTTGGGTGTGATTGCTTGATGGGATTAAGTAAAAACGCACAATCAATGTGCCAATGCTCGGGCTCATTTTTAATAGGATTCGCAGGTATTAAATGAATATCGATATCTACCGGGACATCATCACCAAGCAATGATGTGTGCCAACCAGTTTCTTCAAGCACCTCTCTTTGGGCAGCAACATACGGCAACTCTCCTTCATCGATATGACCACCAGGCTGAAACCATTCCTTAATATAGCGATGAAAGATCAATAAAATTGAATCATCTTTAATGACTATCCCACTGGCTGTTAAGTGAAATTGGGATTGCTCTAGCATTAAAGTGCTCTTAATCTTTTCAGTAAGTTTCAAATCAAAATAATGATGTTTAATACAAAAACTCTCGTAAATTTTTTGAATATCGACCATGTAATTCCTTGTTTGAATCAAGTTATCTTAACAAGGTGGGAAACGGTAAATCTCTCAAAATGATGTGAGAACTTTCTGATATTTATGTAAGAAATTTCCTACAATATTGAAGTTATGTAGTCTATTCAAACCTTTGTCAG
>CAXNHG010000027.1:0-7042 GCA_964202085.1 Polynucleobacter sp.
GCAATCACCATAGACCCCTGTGGTGCTGATGTAGATTAGTTGCCTGATAAATCCTGCTCCGTGAGATAAAATTGGCAGCAAGTTACTTGTACGACGATCTTGAAGGCCTTGGGTATCTGGCGGGGCCAAATGGATCACTTGGGCAGCCAAGTGAGGTAAACGCCAAAGAGTCTCTGGCTGGTCAAGGTTCCCATAGATAGGAATTGCTCCAGCCTGCCTCAATGCCGACATCCTGCTGGTTGAAGAAGTCAGAGCAAACACTCGGTACTTTTTCACCAATAGCGGCAGCAAGCGCATACCGACGTCGCCACAACCAACGATAAGAATTCGAGGTTTACCAATACGTTGCATAAACTCAATCGTAATGCTTTAAAAAAGGAATGTCAGTGTCTTACCAAATAACCATTAAAACCAGTGGAAAAATATTTAGTGCCAACGGCGATGAAACCGTTTTAGAAGCCGCGATGCGTCAAGGCATCAATTTACCTTATGGTTGCAAAAATGGTGCTTGCGGCTCTTGCAAAGGCAAGATCGAGTCTGGCCAGGTTTCACATGGCCAACACCAAGAAAAGGCTCTTTCTGCCGAAGAAGCTTTCAATGGCTGCGCTCTTTTTTGCTGTGCGAAAGCAGAATCAGACTTGGTAATTGATGTGAAAGAAGTTCCGCTAAATGGGGATGTCACAATCAAGAAAATTCCTTGCCGTGTTGCCAGCCTAGAGCAGGCTACCGATGATGTGGTGGTTGTGAAACTACAACTACCTGCTACTGAAAAGTTTCAGTTTTTAGCTGGTCAATACATTGAATTCTTATTAAAAGATAAACGCCGCGCTTACTCCATTGCAAGCGCACCTCATGAAGAGGGTCCTTTAGAGCTTCACATCAGGCACATGCCTGGCGGCACGTTCACTGATTTTGTATTTGGCAAAACTGAGAACGGCACAACCCTCAAAGAAAAAGATATTTTGCGTTTTGAAGGCCCTATGGGCAGCTTCTTCTTGCGCGAAGACTCTGCTAAGCCAATTATTTTTATTGCCTCAGGCACGGGCTTTGCCCCTATCAGAGGCATCATTGAGCACATGCGCCACTCAGGGATTACTCGTCCAGTGAAACTTTACTGGGGCGGTCGTCGACCAAAAGATTTTTATCGCGATGCCTTGTGCCAATCATGGGCCAAAGAGATTCCTAATTTTTCATACATTCCGGTTGCATCAGACGCTACCCCAGAGGATCAATGGGCTGGCCGAATAGGCTTTGTTCATGTGGCAGCAATGGAAGATAATCCAAACATGTCAGCTTACCAAGTGTATGCCTGTGGCGCACCGATTGTGATTGAATCCGCTAAAAATGATTTCGTTGCAAAATGTAACTTACCAGCTGATGAGTTTTATGCGGACGCATTCACATCTGCTGCTGATTTAGCTAAGAAAAAAGCTGCCACTTAACCTGTGATAATGACTAATTATTTGATCAACTTTGAACCAAATGAATAAAAACATGACCATCGATACTCATTCAGTGATGTACATCACCAAACGTCCAGAATTGGTCTTCGACGAAGGTCATGGTTCTTGGTTGGTGGATCAGAACGGTAAAAAATATTTAGACTTTTTACAAGGTTGGGCTGTTAACTGCTTGGGTCACTCTAATCCCGGCATGATTGAAGCAATTGAAAAGCAGGCCAAAAAGGTCATCAACCCTAGCCCGGCTTTTTATAACGGACCAATTATTGCTTTGTCTGACTTACTGACGGCCAATAGCTGCTTTGATAAAGTGTTTTTCGCCAACAGCGGTGCTGAAGCCAACGAAGGCGCTATCAAATTAGCGCGTAAATGGGGCAAGCTTCATAAGAATCATGCTTATGAAATCATCACCTTCAATCATGCTTTTCATGGCAGAACGATAGCGACGATGAGTGCATCTGGCAAAGAGGGCTGGGATAACATGTTTGCACCGCAAGTTTCTGGTTTTCCAAAAGCAGATCTGAACGATATTGAGTCAGTCAAAAAACTGATCAACGATAAGACTGTGGCCATCATGCTTGAGCCTGTTCAGGGTGAAGGTGGGGTTATTCCGGCCGATCATCAATTCATGCGCGATCTTCGTGAAATCACCAAGCAGCATAAGATTTTATTGATTGTCGATGAAGTTCAGGCTGGTTGCGGACGCACGGGCAAATTATTCGCTCATCAGCTTTACAATATCAATCCTGACATCATGACGCTGGGTAAAGGTATTGGCGGTGGAGTGCCATTGGCGGCCCTTCTGGCTACCGATGAGGTGGCTTGCTTTGAACCAGGTGACCAAGGTGGTACTTATAACGGCAACCCATTGATGACAGCAGTTGGCTTCAGCGTGATTTCTCAATTACTGGCGCCAGGATTTTTAGATGAAGTAAGGGCTAAGGGTGAGTACTTAAGAGAATTATTGCTAGATTTGAGTAAAGAACTTAGTCTTGATGGTGAGCGCGGGGAAGGCTTATTAAGAGCCCTCAAGCTCAATCGTGATATCGGACCTGAAATCGTTGAACGCGCTCGCAATCTTGAGCCCATCGGTCTTTTATTGAATTCTCCACGCCCCAATTTAATTCGCTTCATGCCGGCTCTGAATATCAGTCGGGAAGAATTAAAACAAATGGTTGACCTCTTAAGAGGTGTAATCAAGTCGATCAAATAAGATCTAAAAAAAGTATCAAAGACTCTTGGGTAATGGGAATGTTGTGTTCTCAACAATTCCTTCTAAGGGTCTCACACTCTTTGGCCCAAGCTCTTTGATGCGATCAATGATCGCTTGAGCCAAACTCTCTGGTGCAGATGCACCTGCAGTCAAACCAATTCTCTTTTTTCCCACAAACCATTCAGGATTTAACTGACTGGGATGGTCCACCATGTAGGAAGCAACCCCAAGCTTTTCAGACAATTCTCTCAATCGATTGGAATTAGAGCTATTGGGGCTACCGACCACAATCACTAGTTCAACTTGTGGGGCCATGAACTTCACAGCATCTTGACGATTTTGAGTGGCGTAGCAAATGTCTTGCTTCTTTGGCTGATGAATATGTGGGTATTTAGCTTTTAATGCATCCACAATTTCTTTAGTCTCGTCAACCGACAAGGTTGTTTGCGTGACATAAGCAACAGGGGTGTCCAATGGAATGGTCAAAGCTTGAACGTCATGAATGTTTTCCACCAGATGAATGCCTTCCGGTGCCTGGCCCAAGGTGCCTTCAACTTCAGGATGACCACGATGACCAATCATGATGACAGTCATACCCTCTTTGCGCATTTTTATAACTTCAACATGCACCTTCGTCACCAAAGGACAAGTCGCATCAAATATTTTCAAACCTCGTTGTTCCGCCTCTCGGCGAACCGCCGGCGAAACCCCGTGCGCACTGAATATCAAAGTATTGCCGGCAGGAACCTCATGGAGCTCATCGACAAAAATGGCGCCGCGAGCTCTCAAGTCGTTCACAACATAGGCGTTATGAACGATCTCATGGCGCACGTAAATAGGCGCCCCAAACTTTATCAAAGCCTGTTCAACAATGGTGATGGCACGATCAACACCCGCACAAAAGCCTCTGGGTTGAGCCAGCAAGATTTCACCGTCATTCACCACTTCGGAAGTTGCTTGAATAGGCGCTGTCATTTAAAGAATCGCGATGATTTCTGCTTCAAACAAAATTGTTTTGCCAGACAAAGGATGATTAAAGTCAAAAGTTGCGGAATCACCGTCAATTGCCAAAAGCGTTCCAGAATATGTCGCTCCATTGGGTGCATTGAACTCGATTGTGTCTCCGGGCAAATACTCTTCTTCAGGAGAAGAATTCTCACGCAAAGTGGTCAAAGAAATTGCTCTGACCAAATCTGGGTTTTTTTCACCAAATGCAACTTCAGGAGCCAGGGTGAAGGTTTTTCGCTCGCTGAGGAGCATACCAACCAAAGCTTGCTCGAGCGTGGGCGAGAATTGTCCAGTACCCATCATCAAAGTGGCAGGCCTGTCCTCGAAAGTGTTCATGATGTCTCCACCCTCGGGCAAAGAAATCCTGTAGTTCAGGGTCAAGAAGGAATTGGCGGTAACTTCGGCTCCACTAGCCATATTAGATTCAGTCATAACAATATTTTAACTAGCATTGAGAAATCTGCTCAAACATCGATTAAAAATTGGCCAAAACAGCATCAACCAAGAGAAAAACTTCTTTTGAGAGGGCCGAACTCCATGAATGACGCCGAACTTCTCTCCATCATCCTCAGAACAGGCAACCAAGGAGAAAATTCCTTGAATTTGTCGTACAGGCTCATTCAGGAATTTGGTTCGCTCTCATCAATTCTCACCGCAAGCTTGAAAGACTTTGAGGCTTATAAAGGTATCGGCATTTCTAAGTGGTCACAACTGCAAGTCATTCATGAGCTGGTACAACGCAGCTATAAAGAAAAGATTAAACAACAAAGTATTTTGACTTCTACTGATTTAGTCAAAAGCTACTTGATTGGGCTGATCGGCCAGAGGGAATATGAGGTTTTTGTTTGTCTTTATCTTGATATCCATTTAAGACTGATCGATACCCATGAAATCTTCAGAGGCTCTATTTCTGAAACAACTGTGCATATTCGTGAAATTGCCAAAGAATGTCTGCTGAGAAATTCGAGCAGCTTGATTATTGCTCACAATCACCCCAGCGGAAGCCTCAAACCCAGTAAAGAGGACATTGCTTTGACCATTGTTTTGCAGGAGGCACTTCTGCTACTTGAGGTCAACCTCTTAGATCATTGCATTGTGACAAAAAGAGGAGCCTCATCTTTTTTAGAGCTTAAAATAATGCCATTTAGAGATAGTAAACACTAACTTAGTAATCTATTTTGAGTTAAATTTTGCCGAAAATACGGGCTTTATATTGACCCAACTTGGAATGCCTTTGCGTAAATAGTGGAATAGTTTCTCGCCACCTGCTACAATCTCTTTTTTTCGCAATTCAAGGAGTGTGTCATGGCAAAAGTATGCCAAGTCACCGGGAAAAAGCCGATGGTCGGCAACAATGTTTCCCATGCAAACAATAAGACAAAGCGTCGCTTTTTGCCTAATCTGCAAAATCGTCGTTTTTGGGTTGAATCTGAAAACCGTTGGGTAAGCTTACGCATTACCAACGCCGGTCTTCGCATGATCGATAAAGTAGGCATCGACGCTGTATTGGTTGATTTGCGTACTCGCGGTGAAATCTAAGGAGCGGCAAAATGGCTAAAGGTGGACGCGAGAAAATCAAATTAGAATCGACTGCAGGTACTGGTCACTTCTACACAACGACTAAGAACAAACGTACCATGCCTGAGAAGATGGAGATCATGAAGTTTGATCCTAAAGCTCGCAAGCATGTGTCTTACAAAGAAACAAAGATCAAATAAATCTTGGCTTAATTAAATTAAGCAGATCTACTCGATCAAACAAAAAACCCGCTCTTGAGCGGGTTTTTTGTTAACTATTTTTTGGCTATTTTGCTGACTACATAAAGCCACCTGGGCAGCATTAAACGGTGTATCTGCGTAATCGCAAGGAGAACTCTTGTAAGCCCGCCATACCGCTTGTTTCGGCCTTGTGACACCATCGCTGTAACTGAGTGATCAATTGCTCTTTGGTGACGTGTGAACGCTGCCAGAGGCTGGCCAGTTCACGGCGCATCTCAACCATTAACTTCACCGACTTATTCGTTGCCATGAGCTTCTCAAGGCTTGCAAGCTCGGCTTCACTTAACTTGGCTTCATCTTTGTATAACCAAAGGTGTTGATCACCAAATTGTGCAGCCAGCTCTTTCATATGCGCAACTTCTGCATCAAAAGTTTTGCGCAAAGTTTTTGAATAGCGCGCCATCACTTCATATCTGTTTGCAATCACTGCTTGCAAAATCTTTTCTGAAGCCTGACCAATTTCAGCCAATACTGGCTTAGGTGGCAGCTTCTTCACTTTCGCTAAACCAGCCATTTCCAATCCACGGATATAAACCCAACCAATATCAAGTTCGTACCATTTGTTAGATAGCTTTGCGCTGGTGGCATAGGTGTGATGATTGTTATGCAATTCTTCACCACCAATCAAAATACCCCAGGGAATTAGATTGGTTGAGGCGTCTTCGCAATCGTAATTGCGATATCCCCAGTAGTGACCCATGCCATTGATGATGCCGGCTGCAGTGATTGGGATCCACAGCATTTGAACAGCCCAGACAGTAGCACCAAGGGCTCCAAAAAGAATCACGTTAATGATCAACATCAATGCAACGCCTTGCCATTGATATTTTGAATAGAGATTTTTTTCTATCCAGTCATCGGGCGTGCCGTGACCAAACTTCTCAATCGTTTCTTTGTTCTTGGCTTCGGCGCGATATAACTCAGCACCTCTCAATAAAACAGTATTTATACCTAACACTTGAGGACTGTGAGGATCGTCAACGGTTTCGCATTTAGCGTGATGTTTGCGATGAATAGCAGCCCACTCTTTGGTCACCATACCGGTGGTCAACCACAACCAAAAACGGAAGAAATGGGATGGAATGGCGTGCAGCTCTAGAGCGCGATGAGCCTGACAACGATGTAAAAAGATTGTCACGCTGGCAATGGTGATGTGAGTCAATAACAGTGTGATCAACAAAATCTGCCACCAAGACCAATTCAGGTAGCCATTTGCAATCCAATTCAACACAAAATCTCTAGTTTGTTCTAACCAAGCCATGCGGCTATCCTCTCAATATGCCTAAGAGTGATATTTTATCAAGATTTCAATATGTTCACATAAGAAACTTAAAACAGATTTAATCTAAATCATGTTTTTTAGCTAATAAATCGAATCAGTTAGTGAAATTTAGCTACTTTTAGTTAAGTTACGGCTTTTCGTTCCAAAATCGCACCAAAAAACGCGTCCGTGGCATGAATATGAGGAAATAACTGCCAGTAAGAGCTATTTTGAGTAGTTCCAATCGGCAAATCACCCATCATCGGAAAGCTATCTCTTAAGACTTCTTTAGGATCTTTTAGCTCAAATTGAGGATTATTAG
>CAXNHG010000028.1:0-6794 GCA_964202085.1 Polynucleobacter sp.
TATGTGCCAAACATCTTGGTATTGCACCCTTCAATTCCAGCAAAAACAGTTCCGGAATTGATCAGCCTAGCTAAGAACAATCCAGCACAGATGACTTATGGTTCTTCTGGTATTGGTAGCACACAGCACTTGGCTGGCGCTTTGTTCTCAAAGATTGCCAATGTTCAAATGAATCACGTGCCATACAAAGGCAGTGGTCAAGCAATTATTGACTTATTGGCCGGCCAAATCAATATGAACTTTGACACCTTGCCACCAGTATTGCCACACGTTCGTGCTGGCAAATTAATGCCTTTGGCGATTTCAACCCCTAAGCGTTTGTCAATTCTTCCAGATGTTCCAACATTTGATGAGGTGGGCATCAAAGGTTTTGAAGTGACTAACTGGTACTCAGTGATGGGTCCCAAAAACATGCCTAAGGACATGGTTGCAAAAATTGATGCTGCGGTTCGTGCTGCGATGAATGATCCAAAGAATAACACAACTTTGGATGCTCAAGGCTTACAAACAGCAGGTCCTGCAACTCCTGATGAGTTCTCAGTCTTCTTGAAAGCCGAGCTTAGCAAGTATTCAAAACTTGTTAAAGAGCTCAACGTAAAGGCTGAGTAATGACGTCACCCCAAACTGAAGTATCTGCACGCCCACTGCCCCTGGTGGGCGTGAAGGTTCTAGATGTCAGCCAAGTGATGGCTGGCCCCTATACCTGCATGCTATTGGCAGATATGGGAGCCGATGTGATCAAAGTAGAACCTCCAGGTTCTGGGGATCAAACTCGCGGTGCGATGGGATTCAAAATGAAAGGCCCAGACAGCATGGGCTTTTTAAACATGAACCGCAACAAACGAAGCATCACGATCAATTTAAAGTCTGATGCGGGCAAAAAGATTCTTTTTGAATTAGTCAAAGATGCCGATATCTTGGTGGAAAACTATCGGCCAGGTGTCATGAAAAAATTAGGTATTTCTTACGAAGTGTTAAGCAAAATTAATCCACGTCTAGTGTATGCCAGCATCTCTGGCTTTGGTCAAAGTGGTCCATGGGCAGATCGTCCGGGTTTTGACTTGATGGCTCAAGCGATGTCAGGTGTGATGGCCATGACAGGTCACGGCGATGGCAGACCGGTCAAAGCAGGTGTTCCAGTAGCCGATATTGGGTGCGCTCTATTTGCCACTTACGGTATTTTGTCTGCTTACATTGGTGTAAAAAATACGGGGCAAGGTCAATACATTGATGCTTCATTGTTTGATTCAGCTTTGGCATTCTCGATTTGGGATACCGCTGAATACTGGGGAACGGGCAAACCACCGGTTGCCTTGGGTACGGCTAATCGCATGAGTGCACCCTACCAAGCCGTCAAAGCAAAAAATGAATATTTTGTGATGGGAGCAACCAATAACAAGCTTTGGCAAAAGTTATGTGAGATCTTAGGACGTGATGATTTATTCAACGATGCGCGCTGTAAAACAATTTCCGATCGTTTAGCCAATCGTGAATACATCATTACTGAACTAGAGAAGTCATTTGCTGCCAAGGATGCTGATAACTGGATTGATGAATTACTTGTTAAGGGTATTCCGGCAGGTCCGATCTTAGATTACCCAAGAGCGTTTGCCAGTGAGCATGGTCAACATCGACAAATGAAGATTGAAATAGACCACCCAATAGAAGGTAAGGTTCCCAATATTGGTTTTGCAGTGAAGATGCAAGGCACACCGCAACAAGTTCGGCGCCACCCTCCGTTGTTGGGTGAGCACACGCATGAAGTGTTGCAAGAAGCTGGCTTTAGTGCTGATCAGATCAAAGTTTTTGAACAAGCTGGCGCATTTTCTGTGGAGCAATGATTCGTGAGTGATAAAGATAAAATGAATCCCGCAAATACTTCAGGAAAAGTTCAACTAAAGATCGATGGAGCCATTGCCTGGGTATCTTTTGATCGCCCCGCTGCCAGAAATGCCATGACATGGTCGATGTATAGCGACCTCAAAGCTATTTGCGAAAAACTTCATACTGACAAAACCATCAAAGCTGTCATCTTGCGTGGCGTTGGCGGTCAGTCGTTTGTATCAGGCACCGATATTGAACAATTTAAATCATTTCAAGATGGGCAAGACGGCATTGACTACGAAGCCTTGATTGATCTTCATATTGATGCCCTAGAGCAACTACCTATGCCAACCATTGCCATCGTTGATGGCTTGGCCGTTGGTGGTGGTTTAGCGATTGCAACTGCTTGTGATTTTAGGATTGCAAATCCAAGCGCACGCTTTGGCGCCCCAATTGCAAAGACAGTGGGTAATTGTTTATCGCCAACCAATATTGCAAGGCTGATGGCTCACTTGGGTATTCCAACACTCAAAAGAATGTTGCTGTTGGCCGAATTGATCAATGTAGATGAACTGCTCTCCTCTGGCTACATCCACACTGTGGCAGAAAGCGCAGAGCTTGAAGCAATTGCCAGAGTAATGGCTGAAAAAGTCATGCATTTAGCGCCCTTAACGATTCGCTCATCTAAATTGACGATCAGCCGTATTCATCAGAATCAATTACCTGACTGCGATGATTTAATCAAAGCTTGCTATGGCAGCTTTGATTTCAAGGAAGGTGTTCAAGCGTTTGGTGAAAAAAGACCGTCGCGTTGGCAAGGGTCCTGAAATCAATCAAGCCGTTTTCTTTTTCTTGAGCAAATAGGCTCCCCAGTTAAAAACTGAGCTCACCATGAGTTCTTTTTTGATCTTGACGCGAGCACTAGGTTTGGCTTCGGCTGACTTGGTAGTTTTTCTCTTGCCTTGAACTTGAAATGATTGCTCAAATTGCTTGTTGCCAGACCTAACGCCTGCGGCAATTCTCTTGGCTGTCTCGGGATCTAGCAAAGATAACAAAGTCACTGAGTTCATATAACCCAACATTTCTTGATGCAAGGTATCCCACAACGCATGGCAAGCCAACTGCTGATCTTGCTGCTCTGGCATGATGCCGTCCACAGCCATGATGATTTGACCAACAGAAATCTCGTTGGGAGTTCTGGCGAGCGTGTATCCGCCACCTGGGCCTCTCATACTGTCCACCAAACCTGCTTGGCGCAACTTGGCAAATAATTGCTCTAAATAACTCAAGGAAACATTTGGTCTTGAGCTAATCGAAGCCCAGGTTTGGCTTGGCTGATCACTAGCGAAATGATTCGCTAAATCAACCATAGCAATAACTGCGTAACGACCTTTGGTAGCAACTCTCATAGCTCTAATCTAGCATAAATTATTGATTTAGTTCAATCTCCCAAAAAAAGAATATCCCTTCAATTTTTAAGTGATTTACCTTTTAACTAATCCACTGTTTTATATGTAGATTTCTTCATTTAATATTTTTTATAAGTGATGGCAGCAATCAACAAGGTCACCCATGCTGAAATCAGCAAAAAGCCACCTAAGGGGGTAATTAAACCCACCCGCCATGAGCTGAGCGTTAATAAATACAAGCTTCCAGAAAACAAGACTGTGCCAACAACCATCAAAGTAACTGATATCAATAAAGCTTTGGAGGTCAGACATTGGTTCAACAAGGCTACAACGCCTAAAAGCGCCACCGCATGAATTAATTGATATAAAACAGCGGTTTGGAATACATTTAATAAATAAGGGCTCAATTGTTGAGATAAAGCATGCGCCCCATAAGCTCCCGCAACGACCCCGGTGGCTCCCAAAAAGGCAACAAAACCTAAAAAGACTCTTGGGGCACGTCTCATATTTATTCTATTTCCTAAAAAACTTGGATTAATTTTTAGTCATCATACTGGTCTTGTTCTTATGGCTAATGATTTAGATCATTGAAACTTAAACACTCTGAAATTTCATAACAAAAATTGATTCGCCACAAATGAATAAGTTATGCGAAAAGTAAAATGTTTAGCTAAAATAACAACCTAGGTGCTGACTACTTAGTAAATTTAACTAACTACTAAGTATCAACACCCCCTTAATATTTGAAGCAAGCTTTCTACACTTCTAATAGATAAGGTTGTTTTGTAACCAATTGGAGAGAACGCATGAAATTGATGAGCGCATTAGTAGTATCTGTAATGATGGTATCTGCACCAGCATTTGCTTCAAAAGAAATCGCCGGCAAAAATGCTTGTATGGGTTGTCACGCTGCAGATAAAAAAATATTGGGGCCTTCATATCAAGATATCGCTGCAAAATACAAAGGCCAAGCTGACGCCATTGATAAATTGGCTAAGAAAGTTAAAGCCGGTGGTTCAGGTGTTTGGGGCCCAGTCCCAATGCCAGCAAATGCTGCGATCAGTGAAGCCGATGCTAAAACTGTTGTTAAATGGATTTTGGACGGCGCTAAGTAATTTTTTAGCATCGTCTACTAAAAATGGCTGTTTAGAAAAAATCATTCAGATGGATGATGATTCGTTGTTATGCATTGGTTATTAAATGAACATAGCCAATGACTGAGTGATAGTATTACTCAATCCAATTAATCTCAAAAAAGCTCAGGCATGCGCCCATACGATCATCCTTTAAGAACCGTTCTTCATGAAGAGGTGCACGCAAGACCACCCGTAGCTCTGTGGCCAAGGGATCGCATCCTCAACCAAGCCTTCTTACTCAAAGGTTCTGATCGTCAACAGCAGCTTGACTGGATCAATGCCATTAACGAACAAACGAAACAGTCCATAGATTCAAATCATGGGCAGACGTTTCGCATCATTGAATTAAGGCCTGCACCACAACGCATCATCATTAAATGGGAATTGCACGGTGAGTTCTCATCCATCTCAGCCATTGTTCAACAAAAAGATTTGATTGCTGAAGCTCCTATCAAGACGCGCCCCGCCATTGAGAATGAAGTGAATGATTTATTGAGTAAACTAAGCATTAAACCAATGCATGAGGCCGGCGGTCTAAGAATTTCAGCGATTGATATTGCTTTTGAAGATCGTGATTTATTCTTAGCTGCAGATGGGGTTGCTCATTTGTTCTCAGGGAACACTTTGATTGGCAGCACCATCTTGACCAATAAAAAAGCCCAACTCTGGACAGATTTACAAATTAATCAGGATGGCTACATTTCTTATTTTATACCTCACGCTGGCATGGGCTCTCGTCAAGCTGGACGTGTTGCTCGTCGCATCACCGAAGTTGAAATTTATCGCATGGCCTCTATGCTGGCATTTCCAGTAGCAAAAAGTTTGTCGGCTCCTTTGCGCAACGCTGAAGCAGAATTATCAGAATTATCAAAACAAATTTCTATGGCTCAAAATCAAGAGAGCGTGGCAACCCACCAAGATGGTGAGTTCTTAGAGATAATTTCTACCTTGGCCTCTAAGATTGAAGAATGGATTTCTGAGCACGGTCTTCGCTTTACTGCGGCTGAAGCGTACAGTCAGCTGGCAGCGAAAAATCTTGAAGAGTTGAGTGAGGCATCATTGCCAGGCGTACAGACCTTATCTGAGTTTATGGAACGTCGTTTTGCTCCAGCCATGAGCACTTGCTCATGGACTCAACGTCGCTTGCGCGAGTTATCCGATCGAATCTCACGCACCACGCAAATCTTGAGAACACGCATTGAGTTTATGAACGAAAGGCAAACTCAAGAGTTACTAGCTAGCATGGATCGTCGCGCGAGGATTCAACTACGTCTTCAAGAAACAGTTGAAGGTTTGTCAGTTTTAGTGATCACTTACTACGCCGTGAGTTTAATCATCTATATGGCAAAAGGTGTTAAAGAATTAGGTTTGATGGTTCCAGCAGAACTCATCGGTGGCGCATCAGCACCCATCATTGCTTATGGCATTTATGCGCTGAACAAACTTCGTAAGAAGAAGTTCAATCCTAATTAAGCTGTTTGGTTTGGCTTGGCCTGAATCATGCTGAGTGCTAAAGCTTCAGCCACTTTGATGCCATCAACACCTGCGGATAGAATGCCGCCCGCATAACCAGCGCCTTCACCGGCAGGGTATAAGCCTTTGATGTTCAAGCTTTGATAATTATTGCCTCTGGCGATCCTTAAAGGCGATGATGTTCTAGTTTCCACCCCAGTTAAAACAGCATCATGCATGGCAAAGCCTTTGATCTTTTTATCAAATGCAGGTAATGCCTCTCTCATTGCTTGAATCACAAAGTCAGGCAGTGCTTGTGCTAAATCAGTCAGGTGCACACCCGGTTTGTAAGATGGAATCACATTGCCAAATTTAATAGAAGCTTGTCCAGCAATAAAGTCGCCCACCAATTGCCCGGGCGCTTCGTAATTTCTGCCACCCAATTCAAAAGCTTTGGACTCAAGCGCTCTTTGAAAATCAATGCCTGCCAAAGGGTTCTCGGCGCTGCCCCCATAATCCGTAGGGTCAACGTTCACCACAATACCTGCATTAGCATTGCGCTCATTACGGGAATACTGACTCATGCCATTGGTGACCACACGGCCCTCTTCTGAAGTGGCGGCTACCACAGTACCACCCGGGCACATACAAAAACTGTAGACAGCGCGACCATTCTTAGCGTGGTGCACCAACTTGTAATCGGCCGCCCCAATCAAAGGATTGCCAGCATGCGGTCCAAGCCTAGCGCGATCGATCAATGATTGTGGATGCTCGATCCTAAAGCCAACAGAAAATGGTTTTGGTTCAATATAAACACCAGCCTCATGCAATGCCTTGAAGGTATCTCTGGCGCTATGGCCCACAGCAATAATGACATGACGGGCCGATAATTTTTCGCCACTCTCTAATTTAATACCCGCGATCTCTCCATCCTTGATCTCAAAACTGGTGACTTTTTGCTGGAAACGCACCT
>CAXNHG010000029.1:0-6770 GCA_964202085.1 Polynucleobacter sp.
CAATCCCCAACATTGACACGGATGATATAAACGACAAAAACCCGTCTTTAGAGCCTGTTTCCTTGTTTTTTCCGCCTTTTCTCCTGGCGTTGGTATAACGCCATGCGATTTCGAGTTCAATCGGCCAGATATTCATTTGAAAGAGTTTAGCTTGCTCTTGGACAGAAGGTCTAAATGCCACCTAAAATCAAGGTTATGAAATACACCCTCGTTATTGCCGACAACCAAGATCAAGAATCATTTGACCGTGGCCTGCCCTATGAAAAGTTTTTACTGGGCAGTCAGAATGCCAGTGCGCCTTTAGAACTGCAATCTCAAGGAGTGACGGTTGGGTCAAATACTTGTGTGGCACGAATAGAGCCTGTTCACATCCATGCAGCCAGAGACCACTTGGTTTTAACCAGCACTCAAATATTAGATATTCAAGCATCGGAGGCTGATGCTCTTTTTGATTCGGTGAAAGATATCTTTCTGGAAATGAGCGATGTTACGCATCGAAGCATGCCTCACAAATGGTTCATTGAATCTTCGGCGCTAGATACCCTATCAACCGTCAGCACCGCTCAAGCAGAAGGTCGCAATATTGATCACTGGATGCCCTCCGACACATCTACAGAGGGCGTTGCTCGTCAATGGCGCAAATGGCAAAATGAAATTCAGATGATTTGGTTCAATCACCCAGTCAATGAAGCAAGGCAGGCTGAAGGTATGCTCAGCATCAATTCGATATGGATCAGCGGTAATGGCAAGCTTGCTGATATCAAGCCTGATGCAAGGCTATTACAAGCGAAACAATGGCACAGCTCTGATGGTTGTCTAAACCTACTCGCATCTCATCTTCAAAAATCTCATGTCACTTCACTCAATGAACTATTTTGGAATGATGCGATTTCACTACTATTAGTATCTGATCCTGCGTTACAACTTATTTGGCAACAAGCTTGTGAAGCTTTGACTAATCATCAAATCAAAGAAATTGAATTGATTGATTTCCCAGAAGGTCAAGAGAGATCTCAAACAATCACCATTGAACAGCTACCGAAAAAAGGTTTTGCTCTTTGGAAAAAACCAGTGGTTGGCTCACTTCAGGATATGCTTCGCCGATGACCATTCAATTCAAAGAGCGTGATTATTCTGAAAAAAGTGCCGCTTGGCTTGAACAAAGTGGCACGCATCCAGTATTGGCAAAATTATTTGCTGCTCGCGGCGTCGAAAAGCCAGAAGAACTTTTACTGGAACTCAAAAATCTGATTCCACCGGCACAACTTAAAAATTGTGAGTCAGCCGCAAAATATTTGGCAAATGCAATTGAAACAGGTAAAAAATTACTGATTGTTGCTGACTATGACTGTGACGGAGCAACTGCTTGTGCTGTTGGTCTCAAAGGTTTACGAGCACTTGGTGCACCCTGGAATATCAAGATTGATTACTTTGTTCCAAATCGCTTTACCTTGGGTTATGGTCTGACACCAGAGGTGGTTGATTTGGTTGCTGAGCTTTCTGAAAAACCAGATATTTTGATCACCGTTGATAACGGCATCGCCAGTATTGCCGGCGTTGAAAGAGCTCATCAATTAGGTATTGAAGTATTAGTCACTGATCATCACTTGCCTGCCGATCAACTTCCAAGAGCAGCATGGATTGTTAACCCTAATCAACTTGATTGCTCCTTCCCGAGCAAAGCACTGGCTGGTGTTGGTGTGATGTTTTATCTTTTGATTGCACTGCGCGCCGAGTTTCGTGCGCGAGGCGCCTTCACTGCAGAAACTCAACCTCGCTTAAAGAACCTCTTGGATTTAGTCGCACTAGGCACGGTCGCTGATGTTGCTTCTTTAGATAGAAATAATCGTATTTTGGTTTCAAACGGCATCAAGAGAATTAAAAGTGGGCAAATGCAAGCCGGTATTCGGGCTCTTTATACAGTTGCCGGAAAAGATCCCAATCGCGCCAGCTCATTTGACCTTGGATTTGCTCTAGGGCCCCGCCTGAATGCTGCAGGCAGATTGGCAGACATGTCTTTGGGTATTCAATGTTTGCTTTCAGACTCGCCAGAAGATGCATTGCGCTTGGCTCACGAACTTGATCGCATGAATCGTGAACGTAGAACCATCGAAGCGGGGATGCAAGAAACAGCCTTGGCTAGTTTGGTGGATATCCAAGTTGGCGATCAAGCTACTTTGTGCATGGTCAATGAATCCTGGCATCAAGGCGTGATTGGCATCGTTGCATCGAGATTAAAAGAAAAATTCCATCGCCCCACCCTGATTTTTGCTCCGGGTGAAGAATCTGGACAGCAAGTTCTCAAGGGCTCCGGTAGATCAATACAAGGATTTCATTTAAGGGATGCCTTGGATTTAGTCTCAAAAAGGCATCCAGATCTCATTTTGAAGTTTGGCGGCCACGCAATGGCCGCAGGGTTGACAATTAAGGAAGATTCTTTTGAGAGATTCAAGGCTTACTTTGAGGAAGTGGCGCAAAATTTGATGACCCCAGAGGTGCTTCAACGACAATTGGCTCACGATGGCAGACTCGACCCAGAATGTATTGACCCGGAGCTAGGTGCTATCCTTGCCAACGAAGTTTGGGGGCAAGGCTTTCCTGCTCCGGTTTTTATGGGTGAATTTGAAGTGTTGACTCAAACCCTGGTTCAGGAAAAACACCTCCGAGTTCAACTCAAAGCTCTTAATTCAAATGGTTCAAGCCATCCAAAATCCTTCAACGGCATTTGGTTTTCTAGAAATATAACCCTTCCAAACCCAGCCAGATTAGCCTATAGGGTCGTTACAGATCATTACCAAGGGGTTGCAAGAGCGCAATTACACATAGAAGCACTCGATGACCCCTTATAATTGTTGACCATGGAAGCCGAACAATTAAATCTCATCAGCAACACCCTCGAAGACCTGCGTACTCGTACGATTGAGCTTCGGAGGTATCTTTGACGTCGATAACAAAGCAGAACGTTTAGTCGAAGTTAATCAAACCCTCGAGGATCCCAAAATCTGGGATGATCCAAAGCAAGCCCAAGCCTTGGGTAAAGAAAAAAAGCTTTTAGACGGTGTCGTGGGCACGCTTAATTTTCTAACGGATAACATCACCTCAAGCCAAGAATTATTTGATATGGCCAAAGAGGAAGGTGACTTCGACACAATTCTATCTATTGAATTAGACACGGATGGCATGCGTCAGCAAGTCGAAGGACTTGAATTCCGACGCATGTTCAGTAATCCAATGGATCCAAGCTCATGCTTCATTGACATTCAATCAGGCGCTGGCGGAACCGAGGCCTGCGACTGGGCCAGCATGTTGCTGCGCCAATATCTTCGTTACTGTGAGCGTAAAGGCTTTAAAGCTGAAGTATTGGAAGTGTCTGATGGTGATGTGGCAGGTATTAAGAGCGCCACAATCAAAATTGATGGTGAATACGCGTATGGCCATTTAAGAACAGAGACTGGAGTGCATCGTCTTGTACGCAAATCACCCTTTGACTCCGCTAATGGTCGTCATACTTCATTCACCAGCGTGTTCGTTTATCCAGAAGTTGATGACTCGATTGAGATTGATATCAATCCAGCCGATATCCGCACTGATACCTACCGTGCGTCTGGTGCTGGCGGACAGCACATCAACAAAACAGACTCTGCGGTTCGTTTGACCCACCTACCAACAGGTATTGTGGTGCAGTGTCAAAATGATCGAAGCCAGCATAAAAACCGTGCTGAAGCCATGTCGATGTTGAAGTCTCGCCTTTACGAACATGAGTTGCGTAAACGTCAAGCAGAACAAGATAAGCTAGAGGCTACCAAGAGCGATGTGGGCTGGGGTCACCAAATTAGGTCTTATGTTCTAGATCAGAGTCGCATCAAAGACCTTCGCACCAATGTAGAAATATCGAATACACAAAAAGTTTTAGACGGCGATTTAGATCCATTCATTGAAGCCAGCTTAAAACAAGGCGTTTAATTAATGTCATTTATTTATTAATCAATATCACTATTGAATTGTTAGCGGAAACATCATGAGTCAAGAAGAACAAACGCCCATCGTCGATGAAAATCACATCATTGCAGAACGTCGCGAAAAATTAGCTCAACTGCGCAAAAATGGTGTGGCATTCCCCAATGATTTTGTGCCCACACACCATGCTGCTGATTTACATGAGCACTATGGCGAAATCAGCAAAGAGCACTTAGCTGAGAAAAATATCACAGTCAAAGTGGCTGGCCGAATGATGCTCAAGCGCGTGATGGGCAAAGCCAGTTTTGCAACTGTGCAAGATCGCACCGGTCAGATTCAGTTTTACATCAACGATGCTGACGCAAGCGCTGATACTCACAATGCTTTCAAACATTGGGACATGGGTGACTTCATCGCCGCTGAAGGCGTGATCTTCAAAACTAATAAGGGTGAACTATCGATCCTAGTGAAAGATTTGCGTCTTTTATCAAAATCTTTGCGCCCCCTTCCAGACAAATTCCACGGTCTTTCAGATCAAGAGACGAAATACCGTCAACGCTATGTTGATTTGATTGTTTCTCCAGAAACGCGTCAAACCTTCTTGGCTCGCAGCAAAGCCATGTCTTCGATACGCCATCACATGCAAGATGCGGGTTTCATGGAAGTTGAAACGCCGATGCTTCACCCTATTCCAGGTGGTGCAGCAGCAAAACCATTCATCACCCATCACAATGCCTTGGACATGCAAATGTATTTGCGCATAGCCCCAGAGCTTTACTTAAAGCGTTTGGTGGTTGGTGGTTTTGAGCGTGTCTTTGAAGTTAACAGAAACTTCCGCAATGAAGGTGTGAGCCCAAGACACAACCCAGAGTTCACCATGATGGAGTTCTATGCGGCCTACACCGATTACAAGTGGCTAATGACCTTCACGGAAGAACTTATCAAAGCAGCAGCGATTGATGCACAAGGCACGGCGAATCTAACTTATCAAGGTAAGTCCTTAGATTTATCAAAACCATTCCAACGCTTAACGATTGCTGAAGCGATTCTTAAATATGCGCCCTTATCGAAAAAACAATACACCGCACCTCAATTAGAAGATAAAGAGTTTGTTCGTCAAGAGCTTAAAAAGTCAGGTGAAAATATCAACGGGCCAACTCTTAAGAACGCTGGCCTTGGAGCACTTCAGCTGGCCTTGTTTGAAGTAACTGCTGAAGAACATCTTTGGGAGCCAACTTACATCATTGATTATCCAATTGAAGTCAGCCCACTCGCCAGAGAATCAGACACAAGACCAGGTGTCACAGAACGCTTTGAGTTATTCATCACAGGCCGTGAAATTGCTAATGGCTTCTCTGAGTTAAATGATGCTGAAGATCAAGCCGCTCGTTTTCATGCTCAAGTTGCCCAAAAAGAAGCCGGCGATGAAGAAGCGATGTATTTTGATGCAGACTTCATCCGCGCTCTAGAGTACGGCATGCCTCCAACCGGTGGCTGCGGTATTGGTATCGATCGCTTGATGATGTTAATCACCGACTCTCCAAACATCAGAGACGTGATACTTTTCCCACATCTGAGAAAAGAAGATTAAAAAGATTTAGTAGAAAAAGAGATATAAAAAGGGACCCTCCTCGGGTCCCTTTCTTATTTCTTATTTCTTATTATCTGTATTTAAATCATTTCATTGAATCACTGCGCCGAATTACTTAAGATCAATGATTTTCCTTGGCATGATTGATCGAGTACTTTGGTATTTCAATGACCAAATTTTGTTGAGCAACCACTGCCTGACAAGATAAGCGTGATTGAGGACATAAGCCCCAGGCACGATCCAGTAAATCATCTTCAGCCTCATCCGATGGGTTCAAGCTTGTGATACCTTCACGCACAATCACATGGCAGGTTGTACAAGCACAGGACATTTCACATGCATGTTCAATTTCAATATCATTTTCTAATAATGCTTCACAAATAGTGGCGCCAGGAGAAGCCTCTAAAACAGCGCCTTCAGGGCAATAATCAGCATGAGGGAGAATAACAATTTGTGGCATTTTTAATTCCTATTAAATTTCTTCTATCTTTTTACCTGACAAAGCTTTTTTGATACTTTCATTCATTTTACGGGCAGCAAAGTCATCAGTTGCTTTTGACAGTGATTCAACTGAGCGTCTTAATACCTGGGCATCTTGGGCTGAACCAATCAACTCCTTAAGTGCTTTTAGTTTGCGCTTAATGACATCTAATTCATCTTCATCGAGTAAGTGCTGATCTTCGGCTAAAGCTGCATCTACAGCCTCAATCAAACGTTTTGCGTCGACCAACTCTTCTCTGAGCGCTCTATCTTGAACATCATCCGCGGCGTGACTAAAGCCATCTTGTAGCATGGTAGTGATGTCAACATCAGAAAGGCCGTAAGAAGGTTTGACATTGATATTTGCTTCAACGCCTGAATGTTGCTCTTTAGCTGTTACTGATAACAAACCATCCGCATCCACCTGATACGTCACCCGAATTCTGGCAGCACCAGCCGTCATTGGAGGGATACCTCTGAGCTCAAACCTTGCCAACGAACGACAATGATCAACTACTTCCCGCTCACCCTGTAAAACGTGGACAGCCAAGGCAGTCTGGCCGTCTTTGAAGGTTGTGAAATCCTGCGCTTTTGCAACTGGAATTGGGGTATTGCGTGGAATGATCTTTTCAACCAAACCACCCATGGTCTCAACACCTAAGGAAAGTGGAATCACATCTAAAAGCAGCCACTCATCGCCTTTTTGATGATTACCCACTAATAAATCGGCCTGCATCGCAGC
>CAXNHG010000030.1:0-6763 GCA_964202085.1 Polynucleobacter sp.
TTAATCTTACTCCGTCCGCAGTGAAAGCACGGTAATTTTTTGCTTTGAAAAAATCGAAAATTTCGTTCGGATTGTAATTAAACTTAGCTGACCACTTGCGTAGGATTTCAGCAAAAACAATTGGGCGATATCGAGAGATAGTATGAGCGGCCCCCTGAAAAACCATCAACTCAGCACCTTCAACATCGCATTTAATAAAGTCGACTGATATTTTTTCATTGCTTGAAAATTCATCTAGTGTTCGGACTTTACATTTCAATACTTGCACGTCCTTTCGGTCACTTACATTTGCAGAAGAGGCATTACCTGATCCCTCTCCGTAGTAATAAAAATCAAATTCACCCTCAGAGTTTGAGAATCCAAAGTTATGGGCCATTACATTTGCTACAGAGTTTAAATCTAGATTTTTTCTTAAATACGAATAAGTTTCTGGAATTGGTTCAAAACAATGAATATTCGCTCTTCGATGTGATAAAGCAATATTTATTGAGTACCAACCCATGTTTGCACCAATATCGAAAAATACATCTCCATCAGATATAAGTGAGTCTATCAAGGCAGCATCATTTTTTTCATAATCTAAAAAATTTAAAGTTTCAACTGGTGCAATTCGAAAATCGCCTTGAGGACAAAGCATTCGTACTCCCCTATCGCGACTTGTCATAACAACTCGACCATCTTCAATTTCAATCTTCTTTATATTTGTTTTGGGAAGATGAAATGTATAGTCGTATAACTTAGCATGATGCAACTCATACATTTCTCGGATAAAATCATGTTTAGTAATTTCACCCTGATTAAATTCAGTCATGGATTCATTAATGTGTTTCATTGGAATTTTTTTAATTAAAGATAGGACAGGATTGTGCGCTTGAATCCAGTGGGTATATCTATTTCTGGAAACCAGCCAATACCAGCTATCTTATCAATGCTAGGCAATTGGCGATTGATTAGGCTTTTAAGATAAGAATTACTATCTGCTTTTATATCAAATCGAACATTAATCCCCCTTTCGGGGAAAAGACCAGCTACTGTATGCGCTAAATCTCTAATTGATATTTCTGCATTCGGATTGGCTACGTTATAAGCTTGGCTTTGTTCACCCTTAAGTAGGACAGTTAGGAAACCTATGGTAGCGTCGGCTACATAACAGAAAGGGCGCTTAGCCAACCCATCACTTTTTATAACTATATCTCTTTTGGCTACTACGTCAGCAACGAAGTCTGCAAAAACTCTTCCGTCGTCTAGTGACATGCCTGGACCATAGGTATGGAAGGGGCGTACGACAGAGGTATGAAGCCCATGCTGCTTTGACCAAGCAACGCACATAGTTTCACCAATGCGCTTGCTTTCTGAGTAGCATGAACGAACTTGCATAGGATCAACGTATCCGTAGTCAAGCTCGCTTAATTGGTTTTCAGAATTACTCGGCTCTCCATATACCTCACCGCTACTGAAAAATAAAAAACCACTACTTTGTGACTTAACTGCGTGATCTAGTAGGTACATAGTCCCAACACAATTTGCTTTCAAAGTTCCAACTGGATCTATTCCATAATACTTAGGACTTGCTTGACTGGCACTATGAATGATAAAGTCGGCAAAGTGAAAATCAGAAGGTAAAGGCTGAGTAATATCATGTGTAATCAACTTTAAGTTGGAATGATTTAGATAGTTAATCAAACGTTTCCTGGGGCTTTGCAAATTGCGTGCTACACAAACAACATGCAAATTAAGGCCGTATATATCATTTGCCGTTAGAAGAGACTTTATTAAATAAGAAGCTAAAAAACCGCCGCCACCAGTTACCATAACAACTTTATTTGACAGGCGCTTCCAAGGCAAGTCAACATCAATAATACGTTTAAGATCAATTTTAATTATTGAGTTATCTTGATACATAATACTTTATGTATTTATTATTAAGCATTAATTAACTAAAGATAGTTTATTAAAATAAATATATACAGATTCTATATTTCATCAATGAGTATATTTTGTCGATACTCTTCTCGATCTAGAAAGGGCGCCATATCTTCTAATGGCCTTGAGCTCATCGAGCCATCAGAATTTACTCGCGAAGACACAGTTGGGATGATGGACTGATCTGGTGGCGTAATAATCTCCAAAAGGTAGGGTCCGGGGAAATCAAGAGCTTTTTGAATCGCACTATCTAAATCGGCTACCTCTTGGACACGAGCTGCCTCGATACCATAAGCTGAACATATTTTTAATGTATCGGGAATACTTACACCTGAACGAGGTCCTTCCCCGATATATCGTTCATCAAAATAATTTTTTTGAGATGCGCGAATCGATAAATAACCATCATTGTTCCAGATGAACAATTTTACCGGTAGTCTGTAATGAAGGATAGTTTGTAGCTCTTGAATGTTTTGCTGCAAGGAGCCGTCTCCAGTGATGGCCAACACTCGGCGATTGCCAAGTGCAGCAGATACACCAATAGCCGCGGGCACTGTGTACCCCATTGTTGCCATTGCACTTGAAGGAATGTATCGTTGATTTTCATGGCTAAGAATTAAACCTTGAGATACAGCATAAATCGCAGACCCTGCATCACCAATGAAAACGTCTCCCTCAGTGGCTAGTGCAGATAGGCGATCCATGAAGGTATATACGTTAATTGAACCGACTGTTTTTGCGTATTCGGGCAAACATACAGGGTACTTCAATTTCCATGCAACACACTTCTTTAACCAAGGACTGCTAATGCTTTTAAATTTTGCATTTCGTAATCGAGTTAGCAATCCTTGTAACGCTACCTTAGCATCTGATTCTATTAGCCGATCGATTTTGATGGTTCTCTTGCGGTGAGAGGTCAGGTCAATGTCAATCACAACCTTCTTCGCTGCTCTTGCGAAATGCTCATATTCATAGCCTACTACCGAAATATGTAAACTCGTCCCGATAGCCAAAACAAGATCGGAATTTTGCATGGTGAAGTTCGCTGGCCGGTCACCCTTTACGCCTGTCTTGCCAATGTAAATATCCTGATCGTGACGCAGGTTGTCGATGCCCAAATAAGGCGTCACAACAGGAACGTTAAACTCAATCGCCAGAGCCTGAAGCACATCCTGTGCGCCAGCCAAACGTATACCCCGTCCAGCAATTATTACTGGCCTCTGGGCACTCATAAACATATCGCGTAACTTATCAAGGTCGTCATCGCTAGCGATAGGGCACTGATAAGCTGACTTGAACGAAGGCAAGTTCATGGGATCAATTTGAGCTGATTGCACATCCATTGGAATGTCTATCCAGACCGGTCCTGGCCGTCCACTTTTTGCAATGCTCACTGCTTTTTCTAACTCATACCGAACCATTTCTGGTTGATTTAAATGCACTGCATATTTGCAAAGACTAGTTACAACTGGAATTATGTCTAATTCTTGTATACCAAATTGTCTTAACCTTGGGACTCCTTCGGAATGGGTGCAAGTCGCACGCTTGACATTGCCTGATATAAAAAGACAAGGCACTGAGTCTTGCCATGCGCCGCCTAAACCTGTTAAAGCATTCAGTGCCGCTGGGCCTGTAGAGAAGTAGCCTACGCCAAAGTTTTCGTTAGTTCGAGCATATGCCTCTAGGGCCATGGATGCAGACTGTTCATGATGAACGCAAATCGCCCTCAGCTTTGGATTACATGCAACCCCATCAGTTAAGTGCATGCTACCTGCCCCCGAAAGCATGAAGATGTCTTTAAGCCCTAGTTCATCGCTGATGAAGTTAGAAATGTAATCTGATACACGAATCATTTTGTTTCCTTTACTCACAGCATTTTGCAAGCAACAGCAATACGCTCAAGCGCTTTCTTTATATTTTCTGATGATGATGCATAAACCAATCGAACAAAACCTTCTCCCTGTGATCCGAAGTTTGAACCAGGCAAAAGCGCAACATTAGCCTTTTCAAGCATTGCATCTGCAAATTCTTCGGAGGTCAGGCCGAAGCTTGAAATATTTGGAAAGGCATAAAAAGCTCCACCAGGAGTGTGACAAGTAATTCCCGGGATGTCATTCAAACCGTTGACAAGCAAATCACGTCGCGATTTGTATTCATCCATCATGGCATTTACTGGTGTCTGATTTCCCTCAATTGCGGCTAAGCCAGCCCGTTGTATAAATGCGGAGACACAAGATGAAGTTGTTTGTAAAAGCATCATCATCCGTTCTGCAACAATAGATGGGGCAATGACTGAACCCAATCTCCAGCCAGTCATAGCAAATGCCTTGCTAAATCCCTTGGACAATATTACGCGCTCATTAGCTTGATCCAAACTGGAAATAGAAAAGAATTTTTCTTCTTCATAAACCATTCTGGAGTAAATCTCATCAGAGTAAATGTATAAATCATGCTTTACTGCAAGTTCATATATCTCTCTTAGATGGCGCTCATCAGTAATCGCTCCTGTTGGATTTTGCGGGCTATTGATAATGAGTAATCTTGTTTTATCTGTAATAAGTGGCTCGATATCCATAGCACGCATCCCAAAACCATTTTCTTCATGCAGCGGATACGGAACTGCCGTTGCTCCGCACATGGCAATTGACGATAAATAGGTGGGAAAGCCGGGATTCGGCACTAACACCTCCTGCCCCGGGTTAACCAAGCAAAAAATTGAATAGTAGATGGAAATATTTGCGCCTGGGGTTACCAATACTTGATTAACATTCGGCTTAAATCCTCTGGATTTATGAGTTGCATTAATCATAGTTTCGATGAAATCAGAAAGACCCCAGCTACTACCGTAATGTGTTTCGCCGGAATCCAAGGATAGTTTTGCTGCATCTATGATGTGCTGCGGTGTTGTGAAATCAGGGTCGCCGATTTCTAGATGGACTACGTCTCGCCCCTGAGCCTCTAAAAGCTTTACCTTATCAATAACTTTGAACATTGGTTGCCCCTGAATGTTCATTGCGTTTTTTGCTATTTCTCGCATTTAATTTCCTTTTTAGAAATTCACACCCAGATAACTTTCAATTTTTTGCGCTGTAAAAGCTAGCATCTCGCGAGTCAATGCGGGTTGCAAACCAATCCAGAAGGTGTTGTTCATCACGTTGTCAGTGTTGGTCAAATCGCCACTTATGCGGTAGTGCGCATCTTTCATATATGGTTGGCTAGTCAGATTACCCGCAAACAATAAACGCGTGCCGATTTTGTTCTGATCTAAGTAGGTCAACAAGTCCAGACGCTTGACTGGGCTGTTTCCCTTCAACGTTAATGGAAACCCAAACCATGAAGGGTCTGAGTGTTCAGTAGGTTCTGGCAATTGCAAGAATTCTTCGCAGTCTTTAAGTCGCTCTTTCAGAAAAGCAAAATTATCTTTACGTGACTG
Source organism: Polynucleobacter sp. (assembly GCA_964202085.1). Taxonomy (GTDB): domain Bacteria; phylum Pseudomonadota; class Gammaproteobacteria; order Burkholderiales; family Burkholderiaceae; genus Polynucleobacter. Next base: position 5,357 of record CAXNHG010000030.1, read on the forward strand.
AATGAATTGAACCGCTTTTTCCAATTGCCCTAGCCCGCAGGCTGCTTGCATGTCAGTAATTTTGAGGTTGTACCCCATATGGCTATAAGTGTATTTATGGTCATATCCATCGGGCAAGTTACCTTGTTTTTGACAAAAGCGTCTACCACAGGTGTTGTCTTTACCAGGTGGGCAATAGCAGTCACGCCCCCAGTCCCTAAAGCTTTCGGCAATAGTTTTAAGTTCATCGTTGTTTGTGAATACTGCCCCTCCCTCACCCATGGTGATGTGGTGTGCTGGGTAAAAGCTCAATGTGGCAATGTCACCAAAGGTACCCACCATTTGGCCGCGGTATGTGCTACCCAAAGCATCACAGCAGTCTTCAACCAACCATAGGTTATATTTTTTGCAAATGGATGTAACTATATCTAGGTTGAATGGGTTGCCCAAACTATGGGCGAGCATAATTGCCTTTGTTTTTGGACTGATGGCAGCTTCAATCTTGCTAGCATCGATGTTGTGAGTCACATGGTTTATATCTACAAATACGGGTACAGCACCAAACTGAATGATTGGATTTACTGTAGTGGGGAATCCAGCAGCAACTCCGATAACTTCATCGCCTTTTCGAATGGCTCTTGCCCCTAATTTGGGTGATGTCAGCGCACTGAACGCAACCAGATTGGCAGATGAGCCTGAGTTGACGGTGATAAGATGTTTGATGCCGATGAAAGCCGCTAGTTTTTTCTCAAACTCAGCGTTAAAGCGGCCAGTTGTAAGCCAACCGTCGAGACTTGCTTCAACCATGTTTTTGAGTTCTTGAGCACCGATTAATTTGCCAGACGGGGGTACGACAGTTTGACCAGGAATAAATGTTTGTTGTGAATACACTGCATCTGAATATTGTTCAACTAACGTTGCGATTTCACGGCGGATGGCGTCTGGGGCTTTGGGTTTAAATTGAATTGATGAGGTAGTCATATTTAAAATTAGATTGCCGAAGAGTATTGTTGTATTTGCGATAGGCAGACTTTTTTCATGTCAGCATTTGCTAGGTAAGCTTTGTGCCAAGAAGTAATTAGTTCTAACGCACTTGCCAAGTTCCAACGCGGTTGCCAGTTCAAGCCTTTTTTTGCTTTTGATATATCTAACTTTAAGTAGTTTGCTTCATGCGGCTTAAATCCGATATCTTGTTCCCAGTTTGAATGCTTGCCCCAACTACTGTACATGTGCTCCACAATCCATTGCACTGTTTTTGCATCGTCATCACTTGGGCCGAAGTTCCATCCCTCTGCGAAGACGTGGCCTTGAAAGTAAAGGCGCTCAGCCAGTGTTAAGTAGCCACTTAAAGGCTCCAACACGTGTTGCCATGGTCGAATTGAATTTGGGTTGCGTATTGTTAACGGCTGGTTAGACTCTATAGCCTTT
>CAXNHG010000031.1:0-6753 GCA_964202085.1 Polynucleobacter sp.
ATCATCGATGGAACATTTGGGCGCGGTGGTCACAGCCGAGAAATACTCAAGCATCTCAATTCGCAATCAAAGCTGATTGCCTTCGACAAAGATCTTCAAGCAATCGCAGAAGCAAAAACGATTCAAGATCCGCGCTTTCAAATCATTCACGAGAGCTTTGCCTCAATGGCAGAGAAAGTTCCGAGCAACTCAATCGATGGTGTGCTCTTGGATTTAGGAATCAGTTCACCGCAAATCGACGATCCGAGTCGTGGCTTTTCATTTCGAGGCGACGGACCCTTGGACATGCGAATGGACACCACGCAGGGGCAGAGTGCTGCGGAATGGTTGGCGGTAGCAGAACAAAAAGACATAGCGAGGGTGATTAAAGAGTATGGGGAAGAACGGTTTGCTTTACAGATTGCAAAGGCGATTATTGCTCGCAGAGAGCAAGGCGATTCCCTCACTAGGACAGGAGAGCTCGCGTCGCTCGTGGCTAGTGTCGTCCGCACCCGCGAAGCGGGCCAAGATCCGGCCACGCGCACCTTTCAAGCTATACGGATTTATATCAACCAAGAACTCGCCGACTTGGAGAGTGGGTTGAGCGCAGCATTTCAATGTCTCAAGCCAGGGGGTTTATTGTCCGTGATCAGCTTCCATTCTTTGGAAGATCGAATTGTGAAGCAGTTCATGCAAGGCTTATCTAAGGTATCAGTACCAAGAGGTTTGCCGCTAACCGAAAATCAAATGCCAAAACCACAGGCAGAATTATTAGGTCGTATCAAGCCAAGCGAACAAGAGGTTCATGAAAACCCACGAGCTCGCTCAGCAATTTTGAGGGTGATGCGCAAAATTAAAAGTACTTCAATGGGGGCAAGTTCATGAATCGCTCCACCATCATTCTTTTGATCATATTGATGTTGTGCTCGCTATCTTTGGTGGCAGCTCAACAAAAGACCAGGTCCTTATATGTGGCCCTTGAAAGTGCTCAAACTGAAGAGCGACGATTGAATCAAGAATGGCTTCGTCTAGAGTATGAGCAAAGAAATTTATCCAAGTCTTCGCGGATCACGGACATCGCTCGTAAGCAATTGAAGATGCAAGCGATCAATCCTGGTCGAACCCAATATGTGGCGGTCGATTAATGTCGCAAATATCATTTTCTTCGACCCCAAACTTGGTCTTGCGCCTACCGATGTGGCGCTCAAGACTAATTCTGTTTTTAATCTTCATTGGCTTTACCGCATTGGTTGTGCGTGCTGTATGGGTGCAGGGCTTTGGTAATTCCTTTTATGAAGAAAAAGGCAATAAGGCAACTTTGCGTTCTATTGAAATGCCTGCAAGCCGCGGAAAAATTTTAGATCGTCATGGTGAAGTTTTAGCAACAAGCTTGTTGGCGAAAGCAATCATTGCATTTCCTGATGCGATTCCTGAAGATTTATCTAAAGAAAAAATTTCACAACTGGCTAAATTATTAGGAGTCAGCGAATCAGAGTTGCGTAAAAAATTCGCCTCTGAAAGAAATCAAGTTTTCTTAAAGCGCCAAGCTGACTTAGATATTGCAAAGCAAATTAAAGAATTGGGCATTCCTGGTATCGCACAAAATAATGAATACAAGCGCTTGTATCCAGAGGGTGAAGCCATGGCTCATATCGTTGGTTTCACCAACGTTGAAGATCATGGTCAAGAGGGCATGGAGCTGGCAAAAGAAAAAGAGTTAGCCGGTCAGCCTGGACGTCGTCGCGTGATTCAAGATCGACTAGGGCGTTACGTTGAGGGTTTGGGAATTATTCATCCACCCAAAGATGGCGCTGACTTGCAATTATCGATTGATAGCAAAGTGCAGTTTTTAGCTTTTAATGAATTGAAAGCCATTGCAGAAAAGCACCATGCTAAAGCAGCGAGTGCTGTGGTGTTGGATGTGCAGACTGGGGAAGTTTTGGCATTGGCTAACTGGCCAACCTATAACCCAAATTCAAGAAGTAATTTGAGTGGCGAGCAATTAAGAAATCGAGTGCTGACGGATACATTTTAACCTGGTTCAACCATTAAGCCATTTGCTATTTCTTTGGCCTTGGAAAAAGGCTTGGTGCAACCAAATACTTCGATGCCAATAGGTAAATCGATGGTGGTTGGTAAAAAAGCCATCACTGATACACATCCTTATTCAGTATTAACGGTCTCAGAGGTTGTGCAAAAGTCGAGCAATATTGGTACGGTAAAAATGGCCATGCAATTGCAGCCACAAGAAATGTGGGAGATGTTCCAAGCGATTGGTTTGGGCCAAGCACCTAATCTCGGTTTTCCTGGGGCGGTTGCTGGAAGATTAAGGCCATATAAAAATTGGGTGCCGATTGATCAAGCCACTATGTCCTACGGCTACGGTTTATCTGCCTCCTTATTCCAAATGGCTCGTGCTTATAGTATTTTTGCGCGAGATGGTGAGCTTGTACCAGCAACTATTTATAAGACAAGCAATATTCCTAAAGGCACTCAAGTCATCTCAGCTAAGACTGCAATACAAATGAGAGAGATGTTAGAGCTTGTGACGCAAACCGGCGGCACTGCACCCAATGCTCAAACCATGGGTTACCGTGTTGGCGGTAAAACTGGTACAGCTCACAAGGTCGAAGGTAAAGGTTATGCAACCAATAAATACCGCGGCTTTTTTGTGGGCATGGCCCCAATGAGTGCCCCAAGAATTGTGGTGGCGGTGATGGTGGATGAGCCAAGCACCGGTGGTTATTACGGCGGGATTGTGGCCGCTCCTGCATTTGCAAATATTGTTGCAGGTACCTTGCGCACCATGAATGTTTTGCCTGATGCAGCAGTCAAGCAAATGGTAGATAAAGAATTACAGCTTGGGCCAAATGGTTCAACGCAAAAGGTGTCATTGAGCAGATGAACGCCATGTTACCCATTAACTCCATCCCTCTTGAATCATTACTCAGTGACCATGTAAAGCCTGATGCTCATATGACATCAGATACAAGAGCATTAAAAGCTGGAGATGTGATGCTGGCTTATTCAGTTGGTAATAGCAGGCAGTTAACAGATAACCGCCCTTATATTGCTAAAGCATTAAGTTTGGGTGCTGCGTTGGTTCTATATGAACCAAGCGGCCTTACTGAAGAATTGAAAACAGTTTGCAAAGATAGTCGTTGTGTTGCTGTGAACGATTTAGCTGAACAAGCTGGACAAATTGCAGCCAATTGGTATGGCCACCCCAGTCAATCAATGAGAGTGGTTGGTATTACTGGCACAAATGGCAAAACAACCATCAGTCAGTGGTTGTCGCAGGCATCGCACAGTGCCGATCAACCATCTGGTGTGATTGGCACGCTAGGGGCAGGGCTTGTGAATGATTTAACCATGACTGGTTTTACAACTCCCGATGCAGCTCGTTTACAAGGTTTACTCAAAGAAATCCAAGGGCGCGGTGCACACAATGTTGCGGTGGAAGTATCTTCACATGCTCTAGATCAAGGTCGTGTGAATGGCATCAATTTTGATACCGTTGTGATCACCAACTTGAGTCAAGATCATCTTGATTACCACGGTGATATGAAAGAGTACGCCACTGCCAAAAAGAAAATATTAGATTTACCAGGGGTTAAACATGTCATTGTGAATGCTGATGATTGGTTTGGCCAAGAGTGCTTAAAGTATTTGGCAAAAAAATTGGGTGATGCTGATGTCACTGTCTGGGCTTATGCCAGCAAGTCAGAAAATTTATTATCTTTACCTTGTTTTGCAATGCAATCATTCAGAAGAGTACTCGCCACTGATCTTCAAATGAATGATCAAGGTATGAAATTTCAGATCATCACTGATGGCGAGGATGCTGGTTTGATTCAATCGCACATAGTTGGCGCTTTTAATGTCAGCAATGCTTTAGCTGTTTTTACCTGTTTGTTAGCTGGTGGGAAAACAATCAAGAGTGCAAAAAACTCGATCGAGCATTTGCAGGTCGTTCAAGGACGGATGGAATTGGTGCCTCGATCTACTGCTCAGCAACCCATGGTAGTCATTGATTTTGCTCACACCCCCGATGCGTTGGAGCAAGTACTTAAAACATTGCAAGAGATTGCAAAACAAAGAGCTGGTCAGTTATGGTGTGTATTTGGTTGTGGCGGTGATCGCGATTCTCTTAAGCGACCAATCATGGGGCGCATTGCCGAGAGTCTTGCTGATCACGTGATGGTGACGAGTGACAACCCCCGCAGCGAAGTGCCTGAAAAAATCATGGCTGATATTTTGGCTGGTTTTGAGATGCCAGAAAAGGCACACGTTAATGCTGATCGTGCCACAGCCATCTTACAAGTAATCAGACAAGCCCAACCAAAAGATGTGGTTTTGATTGCTGGCAAAGGTCACGAAGAAATCCAAGAAGTTGCTGGTAAAAAGCACCCTTTCTCTGATCGCGTCCATGTGCAATTGGCCATGGGAGGTATTGCCTGATGAGTCAGTACATGCCCTTGTCAATGATTTCAGATTTTTTACCAGATGCTCAATTGATGAACATCTCATCATCTGATCAAGTAATTAAGCGATTTATCAGTGATAGCCGACAAGTCTTAGACGGCGATCTATTCATTGCTTTGCGCGGTGAAAAATTTGACGCACATGACTTTTTAAATGATGTGCAAGCCAAAGGAGCGATGGCTTGCTTGGTAAGTTCACTAGAGAAATTACCTCAAGACTTTCCGGCGATTGTGGTCAAAGACACTCGGAAAGCTCTACAAACATTATCAAGTAGATGGAAGCAATACTGCAGTCAGAACAAGTTAAAGCAAGTGGTGATTGTGACCGGCAGTAATGGCAAGACAACCGTGAAGAGCATGATTCAGAACATTTTTGAGGCTGCCGTAGGGGTTGATAAGACTTTGGCCACACAGGGCAACTTCAATAACGACATTGGTTTGCCTTTGACCTTATTGCGCCTAGATTTAAATCATGAGTTTGCAGTGGTTGAACTGGGCATGAATCATCCTGGGGAAACAGCAGTTTTAGCAGATATTGCAAAACCAAACATTGCATTGATCAACAATGCTCAGCGTGAACATCAAGAGTTCATGGAAACAGTCGATGCTGTTGCGCAAGAGCATGCCTTGACCATTGAGTCATTACCTGAAGCTGGTGTGGCTGTTTACCCAGCTTATTCTGAATACAGTGCTTATTGGAAAAAAGTCGCCGATAAACGAACTGTTATTGATTTTGCATTTAATCAGAAGGCTGCAGTTTGGGGTGAGTGGCTTGATCAGACAAGTGGTCACATGATGATTCACACACCACAAGTTGATCTCAAAGTGAAATTAAATATTTTGGGAAATCACAATGCCTGCAATGCTGTTGCTGCATCCGCTGTGGCTATTGCAGCTGGTATATCTCCGGCCATGATTCAGGCAGGTTTGGAATCGTTCCAGCCTGTGAATGGAAGAATGCAAAAGCATTGCCTGACCGATGACTTCACTGTGATTGATGATAGCTACAACGCTAATCCTGATTCTGTTCGAGCTGCGATTGATGTTTTATCCACCATTAAAACATCCGCCTGGCTTGTTTTGGGTGATATGGGTGAGGTGGGTAATCAAGGACTGGAATTCCATCGCGAAGTTGGTCATTACGCCGGTGAAAAAGGCGTTCAAAAATTATTTGCTTTGGGCGACTTAAGTAAAGAAACAGTTGTTGCTTATCAAGCTTCTGCTGCTCATGGCAATGTTGCACAGCACTTTTCGGATGTTTCTGCACTCTGTACAGAGTTAAATAAATCGTTACAAGCAAGAAAAAATCATGAAGAGGTGACGCTACTGGTAAAGGGATCTCGCTTTATGCGCATGGAGAGAGTTGTTAAAGCTCTTGCAGAGGAGATGCGCTGATGTTGTTATGGCTTGCGCAACTACTACAAGATGACTTTGGTTTTTTACGGGTCATCAACTACATCACACTGAGAGCAGTCATGGCTACCTTGACGGCTGGGTTGATTGGATTATTTTTTGGTCCCTGGGTCATTCGTCGTTTAACCGCTATGAAAGTAGGCCAAGCCGTTCGTACCGATGGTCCGCAAACTCATTTGATTAAAACTGGCACGCCCACCATGGGCGGTGTGTTGATATTGATTGGTATTGTGATATCAACATTACTTTGGGCTGATCTATCGAATCGTTTCATTTGGATTGTGTTGATTGTAACTTTGGGTTTTGGCGCCATTGGTTGGGTCGATGACTATCGCAAAGTTGTTTATCGAGACCCGAAGGGCATGTCATCTAAAGAGAAGTATTTTTGGCAATCGTTGATTGGCTTATTTGCTGCTATTTATTTGGCATTCTCTGTATCGGAAGTGAATAACATGAAAGTGTTAGAGCTCTTTATCAATTGGGTGCAGAGTGGTTTCTCAATTGATTTGCCTGCGAAATCTAATTTGTACGTGCCTTTCTTTAAAGAAATCAGTTATCCGCTGGGAGTGCTTGGTTTCATTGTCTTGAGTTATCTGGTGATTGTGGGAAGTTCAAATGCAGTCAATCTAACAGATGGTTTGGACGGCTTGGTGATCATGCCGGTGATTTTGGTTGGAGCAGCATTGGGTGTGTTTGCTTATGTGATGGGTAACGCAATTTACACCAAATATCTTTTATTTCCATTCATTCCTGGTGCTGGCGAACTGATGATTTTCTGTGGCGCCATGAGTGGAGCCGGTTTGGCATTTTTATGGTTTAACACTCACCCTGCACAAGTGTTCATGGGAGACGTGGGCGCCCTTGCTTTAGGGGGTGC
>CAXNHG010000032.1:0-6523 GCA_964202085.1 Polynucleobacter sp.
CTTTTTCCACTTCATCAACAATGGCCAATAGAGTTTTGGCAGCTTCAGTCAAAGTTGAGCCATGGCCCTTCACACTCATCAAAAGACGGCAATCCAGCTCTTTTTCGGCCGCTTTTAAGCGATTCCAAAGGGTTCGGTAAGACATATCCATGATTTCAGCGGCAGACTGCAAGGAACGCCCATCCTGAACCCCTCGCAGTAATCCGGCCACCCAACTAAGGTCTACCGACTCAGTGTGAACTTTATGTTTTTTATGAATAAAAACACTGGGTTTTATCTTAATTTGCATATGAAATTTATTACATATTGATATTGTTTAAATGATTGTTGATGATATAGCCATATTTACAAAGGAGACAAGATGAATCGACGTTATATTTTAAAAATAAGCGCTTTGACTGTATTGGCTTTTTCCACTATTGGGCTGAGCCATGCTCAAAAGAGCATCATTCTTTCATCAACCACATCAACAGAGCAATCAGGTCTTTTTAAGCACCTGCTCCCTGCTTTTGAGAATAAAACTGGTATTCAGGTCAAAGTGGTGGCTGTTGGAACTGGCCAAGCCTTGGACATAGGTCGTCGCGGTGATGCTGACGTGGTTTTTGTGCATGACAAGGTTGCCGAAGAAAAGTTTGTTGCCGATGGTTTTGCTGAAAAACGTATTGAAGTCATGTACAACGATTTTGTTTTAATTGGACCAAAATCTGATTCAGCAAAAATTAATGGTGGCAAAGACATTCAAGTGGCTCTTCAAAAAATTGCCAGCAGTAAAGCTAACTTTATTTCCAGAGGCGATAAAAGCGGCACCCATGCTGCAGAACTTCGTTATTGGAAAGGTGCTGGCGTAGAGGTTTCAGCCACGCAGGCCTGGTACAAAGAAACAGGCTCAGGCATGGGTCCTGCTTTAAATACAGCTTCAGGCATGAATGGCTACATCCTATCGGACCGCGCTACTTGGCTGACCTTTAAAAACAGAGGTGATTTGGCTATTTTGGTTGAAGGTGACCCAAAGCTTTTCAATCAATATGGTGTGATGCTAGTTAACCCAAGCAAGCATCCTCATGTTAAAAAAGCTGAGGGTCAGGTATTCATCGATTGGATCATTTCAAGCGAGGGGCAACAAATCATCGCTAGCTATAAAGTTGAAGGCCAACAAAGCTTTTTCCCTAACGCTAAAAAATAATCTTTATTAGAAGCAGTTAATAAATATTGTTTTGATAATTCACCTCAATCAACCTCGCTTGCACGCGAGGTCGAAAAAACTATTAAGCTATCGCCATGTTGTCGGCCTTCAATGATGCTTTTTCCCTCTTAGAAACACTCGATGCCAATTTGCTTGGCATCGTTTTTCTTTCCTTACAAGTCAGCCTCTCTGCCCTTTTGGTTGGCTGTTTGTTAGGTATGCCCTTAGGCGCATTTATTGCAATCCAAAATTTTCCTGGTAGGCAAGGGCTGATTGTTGTTTTAAACAGTTTGATGGGCGTGCCCACGGTCATTGTGGGTGTTGTCATTTATTTACTGTTATCACGCTCAGGCCCATTAGGGGATTTGAATTGGTTATTCACACCCAAAGGCATGATCTTGGCCCAGTCGGTGCTAACCACACCACTCATTGCAGCGCTCACGCGCCAGATCATTGAAGATGGCTGGCGAATTCATGGTGAAACCATGTCAGCATTACGACTACCCATTGCTGCAAAGCTCAAATGGCTTGTGTGGGATTGTCGTTTTTCATTATCAATCGCTCTGCTTGCCGGATTTGCTAGAGCCATTTCTGAAGTGGGTGCTGTCATGATTGTGGGCGGCAATATTGACCGTGTGACACGCACAATGACCACTGCGATTGCTTTAGAAACAAGTAAGGGTGATTTACCCCTCGCCCTTGCCTTGGGTCTCGTCCTTTTAGGTGTCGTTTTGCTGGCCAACTTAATGACATCCATCATCAAATCTTTTGCTGAGCGTCGCTATGGATAAAGACTTGATGATTGACTTAAAAAATATTGTGATTCATCGAGATGAGCGCAATATTCTTTCTATTTCAACCCAAATTCCAAGACAGGGTATCACCGCAGTGATCGGCCCAAATGGATCGGGCAAAACCACCCTGCTCAAACTATTGCATGGCGCCATTGAAGCAGATTCAGGTAGTTATAAGCCTGGCTCAGTTGACCTTGAATCTGCATTGGTTTTACATCACACACCACTCATTAAGGCGAGTGTTAGAACCAATATGGCCATTGTTAAGGACAGCTTGGGTAAACATAAGATCACAGAAGATGATATTGACCAAGCGTTAGCTTCTGTAGGTCTGAGTCATCTTAAAAATCAATCTGCCTTGAAGTTATCTGCTGGCGAAAGACAGCGCTTGAGTTTGGCCAGAGCCAAGTGTCAGCGCCCCAAGATGATTCTTTTGGATGAGCCAACCGCCAATCTAGATCCTAGCACCACCGAACAAGTAGAGGCCATCATTCAGCAAATGGCAGATGATGGTTGCGGCGTCATCTTTACATCACATCACTTAGGTCAAGTCCAAGCGCTTGCAGACCAGATTATTTTCTTAAATGAGGGCGTATGCCTTGAATCAAGAAACACGCAAGATTTTTTCGCACATCCTCGAACAGAGCAAGCGAAAAAATTCATTGCCAGAGAATTGGGCTGGAAGTAGGCTGTAAATAATCAAACCTAATGATGTAGATATAAAAAATGCCGCATCAGCGGCATTTTTTAATTCAGACTACTTATCGAGCCATATAAGTCAGATATCTTTCCTTAAACCAAATCCTCAAGGAATGAAGCTAAAGTCTCTGCAGGCAAAGATTCAACGTGTGATGGGTACTCTTTGTGATCGCAACCCACCTTTAATTGAGCTCCAGCCTTCAATGATTTGATCATGTCTTGAGTCAATTCAAATCTCAAGAAATGAACGGATGAAGTTTTATCAGCAGTTGTACGGTCCAAATCTTCATTGGCAATCGCATAAACACGAGCCTGACCTTCAACCTCAACAAAAACACGGTGCTCAATACCAATTAACTTAGACAAAGCAATCTTACGATCAGCTTCATTCACGTACTCCAACTTCATGGTCACTTTGAAATTGGTGCCATCAGGAACCAATGCATTGTATGTTTCCATTTCATCTTGAATACCTTCATCTTCGAAGATTTTCTCAACGCGCAGCATTTCTTGGATTTGATATTGCATCAAATACTTGTTCTCAAAAATCATGTTGAGATGCTCACCCAAAATCACTGTTCTTTTTTTACGCTCAGCAATTGCCTTAAGACGCATTTCAGGACGCGCCTTGTAATAAGCCTCTAGGGACAATAATTCTTCACGTTTGATCTTACCCATTGCCATCTCCATCTAACTACTCCTAACGATTCAATTAAAGGCCGTATGCCTTAGCTAAAAGAGAAATTGGATGAGCCATTTGCGACTTCTTCATCCCGCCCTCTTCCATACCTTGCTCAATATGGTGTCCAGCTAGCTGGCAGTCTGAACTGATGAAATCAGGTTCAGTGCTGGCCATATTTTTAAATACTGGCTTACCAATCTTCATAGCAGTCTTATGGAACTCTTTCTTCACACCCCAAGTACCCGCATGACCTGAGCAACGCTCAACCACATTCACTTCTGTACCAGGAATCATTTGTAGAGTTTCTAGTGTTTTCTTACCAACGTTTTGCACACGTAAGTGACAAGGTACGTGGTAGCTGACTTTACCCAACTCAACTTTGAAATCATTCCTCAATAAACCATCTTTGTTGCGCGCCACGAGGTACTCAAACGGATCCCACATTGCTTCCTTGACCAATTGAACATCAGCTTCGTCAGGGAACATCAAAGGCAACTCTTGTTTGAACATCAGTGTGCATGATGGAATTGGAGTCACAATCGCATAACCCTCTTTTGCTAATTTAGCCAATTGTGGAATATTGATGTCTTTATTTTTAGCAACAGACTCCAAGTCACCCATTTCTAACTTAGGCATACCGCAACAAGCATCTTTTTCAACCAATTTATAAGGAATCTCGTTGTGAGCCAATATCTTTAACAAATCTTGACCAATGCCTGGTTCGTTGTAGTTAATAAAGCATGTTGAATACACCGCAACCTTACCAGGGGTCTTTTCGCCAGCTTTTACTGGCCAGGCTGCAGATTCTTTAGCGACTTGCTTAAATGTTTGTGGAGCGTACTCAGGAATCCATGCATCTTTATGAACACCCAAAGCTGAGTCCATCACAGAGCGCATGGCTTTGGTGCTATTCACTGCATTAACAACTTTGGTCACAATTGGAATACCAGCAAAACTGCCCATCTTGTCGGTTGATGACAGTAAATTGTCGCGGAATGTGGTTTCACCATTTTTGTGTTTGATTGCTTTGGCTCTCAACATCAAGTGAGGAAAATCAAGGTTCCAAACGTGCGGTGGTGTGTATGGGCACTTGGTCATATAGCAAAGGTCGCACAGGTAGCACTGATCAACTACCTTGTCATAATCTTTCTTATCAATACCATGCACTTCGCCGTCTTCAGTTGCATCAACCAAATCAAATAGTGCGGGAAATGATCCGCACAAGCTCACGCAGCGGCGGCAGCCATGACAAATATCAAATACACGCTCTAACTCGGTATCAAGAGATTCTTGATTATAAAAATCAGGATTTTTCCAATCAAGGGCGTGCCTTGTTGGGGCTTCTAAGTTACCTTCTCTCTGACTCATGACTGTTTACCTTCTGTATTTTTAATTTTGTATGTTTAATTACTTAACTAATTTAATTAGTTTATTCACTCAACTTAAGACTCTTTATGAGATTCCCGAGATTTACATCTCAGGAATCCTTAAAAAGCCTTCAGAACATCAAGCTTATTACACTTCTAATGTATCCAAAGCTTTCTGGTAACGGTTAGCGTGTGAACGCTCAGCCTTTGCCAAAGTTTCGAACCAATCAGCGATCTCGTCGAATCCTTCGTTACGGGCTGTCTTAGCCATACCAGGGTACATATCTGTGTACTCGTGTGTTTCACCATGAACAGCAGCTTCTAGAGCTTCTCTTGGTGTACGGCCTGGAAGACCTGTACCTGGCTCGCCTGCTCCGCCTTCGATCAAAAATTCCATATGACCGTGTGCGTGACCAGTTTCACCTTCAGCTGTTGAACGGAACAATGCTGCTGTGTCGTTTTCACCAGCGATATCGCACATGTTCGCGAAATACAAATAACGGCGGTTAGCCATTGACTCACCAGCAAAAGCTTCTTTCAAGCTCTGCTCTGTTTTACTACCTTTTAATGTTGGCATTTTTCACTCCTATCGATAGATTGAACTTCTAAGTCGGTTACGATAGCAATCTGTACATAGAAATCTAAATACACATGGCCATCTAACAAGACAAACGTAGTTTATGTCTAAAGCAACATGATAGTTAAATTGTATTTATTAATTTTTATGATAGTTTTTGACTAAGATCAATAATTAAACATAAGCTATTGTTTTTAAATGGATTTAAATTACTTTTTCCTGGCAACCAGCATTGTCGCCCTCGCCGAAATTGGCGATAAAACCCAGCTTTTGTCCCTCATGCTGTCCGCAAGATACAAAGATCATCATTGGGCCATCATTTGGGGGATTTTTATTGCCACCCTCCTTAACCATGCTTTGGCGGCCTTCTTGGGAAGTGCTATTTCTGCATGGATCAGCCCAGAAGTCATGAAATGGATCTTAGGTGGTGGTTTTATCGCTCTGGGTTTGTGGCTTTTAATCCCCGACAAGCTCGATGGTGACGAAGAGGCTCCCCCAACGCGCAGCGCTTGGAAAATATTCACCATTACCACCTCATTATTTTTTATTGCTGAAATGGGCGATAAAACCCAAGTTGCCACTGTGGCTTTAGGTGCACGCTATGATGATTTATTGGCCGTTGTGATGGGTACCACTGTTGGCATGATGCTTGCGAATGCTCCTGCAGTTTGGCTAGGCAAAAAATTCACGAAAGCTTTGCCCATCAAATGGGTGCACGGCATTGCCGCAGTCATCTTTATTGGCATTGGCGTAGCGACATTATTTGTGAAGTTTTAATCAACAAAAGTAACAATTAAATTGTTTTAACTTTTTAACCAAAGATCATTGAAGAGACATTGAATGGCACGCACAGAAAACCCCATCACCTTCCTAAGAAGTGAATACAAGGCACCAGCTTTTAGTATTCAGACCGTCGACTTAGACATTGCTCTGAATCCATCAAAGACCATGGTAGTGAATCGGATGATGATTCAGCGAGCAGCAGGTCACTCTGGTCAGTCGTTGGTGCTTCATGGAGAAGAACAAGAGCTCATCAGCGTGAGGGTCAATGGCGAAATCGTTCGTGGCTATGAATTAACACCTCACTCACTCACCATTCATAACCTGCCCGATCAATTTGAATTAAGCATCACCAGTGCCAACGTACCCGACAAAAATACATCCTTGATGGGTTTGTATGTGTCTAACGGCAACTTCTTCACGCAATGTGAGGCTGAAGGT